>JBCCOX010000331.1:0-5828 GCA_039025155.1 Deinococcota bacterium
ACCCCGCATCATCCTAAAAATGGGGCAAAACTATGCCAACATCGATGTTGATGAGGTGCGTGCTCGAGGATTGACCTTCGCTGCAGTGCAGCGCAAAGGCCCCAATTGTGTTGCTGAACTGGCCATTACCCTAATTATGGCGCTCAGCAAAGATTTACTTATGTCCCACAGCAGCGTGGCTGAAGGCGCATACCGCTTTAGGGGGTTGCGCCCTGAGCGCAGTGAACAGTGGAAGATGGCCTTTCACTGGATGCGCCACACGACGCTTCACGAAGTGCGGGGGAAGCGTTTAGGCATTGTCGGCATGGGTGAAATTGCCTGTGAAACCGCGCTGCGCGCTAGAGCTCTGGGGATGAGCGTGCGCTATTACAAACGCAATCCTCTACCAGCTGAGCTCGAGCACCGGTTTTTAGCTAGCTATCAACCGCTTGAAGACCTACTCCAAGAAAGTGACTACGTGCTACTGGCCGTACCCCACACCAAAGAAACGGAGAAGATGATCGGCGCTGACCAGCTCGCTTTAATGAAGCCCAGCGCGTTTCTGGTCAACATCTGCCGTGGGGGTGTGGTAGATGAAGCGGCACTTATTCACGCCCTCGAGACACAGAGCATTGCTGGCGCAGGGCTCGACGTCTTTGAGTTTGAACCCCTTCCTTTTGATAGTCCTTTATGCAACTTGCACAACGTTATCTTAACGCCTCACGTAGGTGGTGGTTCGGGAACTAATCGTGGGCTCGAGCTAGGCGAAGCCCTAACCGAAATGATGCGTCTCCTAGCGGGTGAACGCCCGATGATTGATTTAAGTTAGGCGGCGGTTATGGCATACGACTTAGATGCAAATGAAGCTGTTAATCTTTACCCAGAAACCGACCTGCGTAACTTTGCTGAAAAGGTTCTCCTCACGCTTGGTGCTACGCAGGAAGAGGCAAGCATTGTTACCGATGGGATTATTACCGCGTCGCTGTGGTTTCACCCGGGGCAGGGGCAGGGCTTAGAAAAACTTTTCCGTTACCACAAGCGCATTCAAGGTGGCGGGATCATTGCCAACGCCCCGATGACGTGGTTAACCGACGGACCATCTTATGCATTGCTCGATGCTGCCAAGGGCTTTGGGTATGTCGCAGCTCAGCGCGCTATGACGCGGGCGGTTGAAAAAGCTAAGCAAACGGGCATTGGCATGGTGGGGGTGCGCAACAGCAATCACTTTGGTATTGCGGGCTATCACGCTATGACCGCCGTCAAGCACGGGCTCATCGGCTGGTCAATGACCAATGCTCGAGCTGAGATGGCACCTTGGGGTTCAGCGAAACCGGTTCTAGCGACCAATCCTTGGGGTATTGCCATTCCCGCACCGGACAGTGCAACGTCGCCCATTTTGCTTGATATGGCCCTCACTATGTCGGGTAAAGGCATGATGCGCTGGTACTTGCAGCAGGGTAAACCTATACCTGAAACTTGGGCGCTCACGCCCGACGGTCAAACGACCACCGACCCAGCAGCCGCAATGGACGGGCCCGTTTTGCCGATTGGTGAATACAAGGGTTACGGACTTAGCCTCATCAGTGACATTTTGACCGGCGTGATGACGGGGGCGAAGTTTGGCTTATCCGTGTTTCAAGATGAACAACACTACAATGTTGGACACATGATGACAGCGTATAACCCTGAGGTCTTTATGCCGCGCCAAGAATTTAATGATCGCCTCAAACAGCTTATTGAAGAGGTTAAAGCCGCGCCGCCCATCGATCCGGATAAACCCGTTTTACTACCTGGGGAGCTCGAGCATAAGCGCATGCAAGAACGGCGCGAACACGGCATCCCCGTTGCGCAGGAAACGGTTAAAGGCTTACGAAATCTAGCTACCGAACTAAACGTAGATTGCCCCCTCTAGGTGAGCAGGGTAATAGGTGTAGAGGATAAATCATGACTGGACAGGACATAAAACGCGGACTGATTCCAGAAGACCTGCTCAAGTTTCGTTGGCTCGACAAAATCGCTTTAGACCCAACCGGAACGCGGGTTGCCTACACGGTGCGTCAACCCCACGCCGAGACGAATGGCTACATTACCCATCTCTATATTCGTGACCTATCGGGGGCGGCGGCACTAAAAGTCACCAAGGGTATTGGCAATGCTGCTAGTCCCGCGTGGGACAAAGACGGTAAGCAACTCGCGTATAGCTGGAGCACGGCAGAGGGCCATGCTGTCCATATTTGGTCTGATGATGCTGAAACGCACTATGACCTTACCGGTTCAGCTATGACCTCGCTCGAGTGGTCACCCTCGGGAGATGCTCTGGTCGGAGTTCGCTGGACCGCTGTGCGCGCTGAAGATGAACGGGGACACCGTCCGGGTATTCCAGCACCAACCATCAAAGTTGTGCGCCGTTTGCGTTACAAGCAAGACGGGGTAGGCTTTGTTCACGAGACGTTTTCACATATATGGGTTTTAGACCTCACGACTGGCGACTTAACGCAGATCACGGATAGTGAGTGCGACTATTCTGAACCCACCTGGAGTCATCAGGGTGATAGGTTAGCGTTTATCGGCCTGGCCAGAGAGCAAAACGTTGCGCTAGGCTTAGGGCAAATTTTTGTTTGTAAGTATCCTGATGGCGAACCAAAACGCCTCCTTCCTGAGTGGCAAGGTGCTTGTCGCAGCCCTATGTGGGGTGAGGGAGACAGCCTCATTGCATTTGCTGGACACAACCACCCAGCCCCCACCAACCGGCGTGTGTTCATGACACCGCACATCGCTGACGTTCAGGCGGGTACAGCCAAAGAACTCATCCCCAATCTCGATCAAGAGGTGGGTAACTACGCGGTGTCCGACTCGAGAGCAGGCTTAAGCAATATCACCGTCAAGTGGCCTGCCGCCGACCCTTGGATTTATTTTTTACTAACCGTGCAGGGGGCAACCCAACTCCAGCGGGTGAACCCGCAAGGAACGCACGAGGTACTCGTGGCAGGCCCGCAGGTTGTCTTTGACTACAGCCCTGCGGCGGGTGACCGCGTGGCTTACGGTATGGCAAATCCAGCTAATCCGGGTGAGCTTTACCTTTATCAAACCTCTGAGACCTCTATAACAACGCGGCTTACCAGCTTGAACCCGTGGCTACGCGATCATGCGCTCGCTGCTCCCGAAGAATATTGGTTTGATGGGCTCGAGGATACCAAAGTTCACGGTTGGTTCCTAAAACCCCCCAACTTCGACGAGACAAAAACCTATCCCACCATCGTTTACGTTCACTGCTCAATGTTTTCTTGGGATTTTAGCCATGAGTTTCAGTGCTTGGTGAATGCGGGGTATGTGCTGACCTATTTCAATCAGCGCGGGACCACCGCAGGTTACGGACAAGCGTGGACCAGAGCTAGCGAAGGGGATCAGGGCGGTAAAGATTATGAGGAAACTATGCTCGGGGTGGACGACCTCATCAAACACCCTTATGTTGATGCAAGTAAACTTGGCGTCACAGGCGGAAGCTGTGGTGGATTTATGACGAACTGGATTGTTGGTCACACCGACCGTTTTGCCGCTGCCGTCACCCAGCGTTCGATCACCAATCAAGTGAGTTTTTTTGGCACCTCGGACATTGGTCCTGAGTGCACCGAAGCTGAAACAGGTCGTAGTCCGCTAACCAGCATTGAAACGTCCTGGCGACAGTCGCCGATTGCCTATGCCAACAACATCACCACGCCCCTACTGATTATTCACAGCGATGAAGACTACCGCTGTCCTTTGGAGCAAGCTGAACAACTCTTTGCTGCCTTGCGCTGGCTCGGGCGGGAGGTAGAGCTAGTTATTTTTGAAGGTGAAAGTCACGGTCTGTCGCGGGGCGGGCGACCCGGTAACCGGATTGAGCGGCAACGCAGAATTTTGTCTTGGTTTGACAAATATTTAAAGTAGCTGGCCAGTATGTGTAGCACGCTAAATTCGTGGCGCTACTGCACAAGGCTACGCCCAGAGTAATGAGGAATGGGGGAAGGGTGATGGGTGCTTGTCAGTCCAAAGCTGTGACGTGTGTCATACCGATTTCGATTCAACTTCATGAGTTGTGTGCGTAATCAACAGACGATATCTGCTGTAGGAAAGGAGTTTAGGCGTGAACGTCGGAAACATTGAAGCTAGCCCGGGTGAACACAGCTTTGGGTACCTCGAGGTCGCCAAATCGCGTTCGGGCATCAGCCCTGATATTCCCGTCCATCTTTTTGTGGGCGCAGAGCCAGGCCCCACCCTCCTCGTACAAGGCGCGATTCACGGCGCGGAGGTGATTGGCTCAATCGCCATTTTAAATTTTATCGACAAGCTCGACCCTAAAACCATGAAGGGTAACGTCATCGCTGTTCCGGTCGTCAACCGGGTTGGGTTTGAGTTGGGTGAACGCGGCTCGAGAATTGCTAACAAAGATATTAGCCGCCTGTTTCCGGGTAAGCCTACCGGCAGCGTACCCGACCAAATTGCGTATACCTATTTTCATTAGGTTATTGAGCAAGCTGACGTGATGCTCGACTTTCACGCGGGGGCGCGCACAGCCTATGAGCGCTATGTGCTTTTTTCAGCGGAAAAAGATCCTAATAACCCTACTGAACTTGAACAAAAGCGCCGCAAGTTGGTCGTTGCCTTTGGGTTAGATCAAGCGGGGTTTTTCCCGGCCGGTACCTTTGGCGCGAACCAAGCCAAACAAGCCATTGAAGACGCCGACGTAGTGCAGATCACGCTCGAGTTTGGCGGCGGTACAGGCTGGTTTGCAAATGGTGCAGACAACGTGCGCGACGCCGAACGCGGCATGTGGAACACCATGAAAGCCATGCGCATGATCGACGGTGAGTTTGAAGCTGACGGACCCGAATGCACCGTTTACAACGCGGGTATTGTTATTTGGAAAGCTGACGTAGACGGCTTATTCATACGCAAAAAGCGCTTTGGCGAGCACCTCAAAAAAGGTGATGTCTATGCTGTTTTGGTCGACCCTTACACGGGTGATGAGCTTGCGGCGATGACCGCACCGCAAGACGGCATCGTCATTCCAAGTGGTCAGGAGTGGCCGACAATTGGGGCGACCTCGGTAGGCATTTTGGGCAATATTGACCGGGTCGAAAATCGTAATGACACAGACCTGTACCTTTCGTTTGATTAGCGGCTTAAGATTAGCGGCTTAGAGATTAGAGGTTTGTAATGAAAATAGGAACCATTGAAGCAAACAGTGGTGAGAAAGCCTTCGGCTTTTTTGTTACCGGTCAAACACACGGGCGTTTTGCTGCCCAGATTCCTCTGCACATTGTTAATGGTGCCAAAGATGGCCCATTGCTCGTAGTGCAAGCGGGGTTAAGCGGGTTGGAGCTCGAGCCGGCGCTTGTGTTACCCCAAGTTGTTAAGGACTTAAGTCCTGCCGATCTTTCAGGAATTTTGGTATTGGTACCGCTTATGAACACCAGCGGCTTTGAATTTGAGCAGGTCAACGCCGCTTGGGACAACAAAGACCTAAATACCCTAGGTCGGGGTCGCGCTGACGGCACGGTTAGCGAGCAGATGATCTATCACTACTACCAACAGGTGATTGCCAAAGCGGACGCCTTACTCGACATACGCACTGGTGCTCAGTGGAGCTATCACCGCTACGCCGGGGTATACAAAACAGGTGAGCAAGAAAAATCACGCCAACTAGCGATGGCGCTAGGTTTAGACCAAGTTTTGCTGGGACAACCCATAGATAGCTCTTCGGCGTTTTGCGCTGCAGAAGACGGTAAACAGGTGGTTTCGGCGTGGCTAGGTGGCGGTCCAGGCTTGCGTGATTACCGGGCAGAGACCGCGATCAATACAAACAAGCA
>JBCCOX010000332.1:0-5816 GCA_039025155.1 Deinococcota bacterium
ACCCCAAACGCTGCCTCGAGGTCACAATGACACTCACCCTAGGGCACTCGTGAAGCAGCCAAGTCAAAAAGCGCGTGTCCGGTAATAGGTGCTCGTAGTTGTCTAGCACCAATAAGATGTGTCCTTGGGCAAGGCGTTCACGCAGTTGCGCTTCAATGCTGTCTTGCTGGGTTTCGTTAATGCTGAGGTCGAGCGCACTGGCGATAGCAAGGGGCAAAAACTCGGTTGACCGCAGGGCCGCTAGCGGCACATAGCGCACCTCACTGTACTGAGGGCGGCCTAGCTCTCTAGCCACTTGCAAGGCCACGCGGCTCTTACCAATACCGCCAATGCCAACAACTGTCACAACTCTATGCTCGAGCGCGGCTTTAATCTGGGTGATGTCGCCACTGCGGCCCACAAAATAGTCATGACTTGGGGGTAAGGTTGACCTGTAGAGGTGTTTTAACTGTGTTGCAAGGTCAACTGCCTCGTAGTCGCCGAAGACCCAGCCTGAGTCATCTAAGCGCAGGACATCTTCAGATTCTAAGATGTAAAGCGACTCAACGAGGTGCTTGGGTAGGCCTTGGCTGTGCTTGACCAACCACGTGACGAAAGCGTCTGGCATAGCTTTGTGCAATAAACTTTGCAAAAGCATTTGGCTGCCTTGTGAAGACAGTGGCTCGAGTTTCAGGTCAATATTGAGGGGATGCTCGAGCCGTAAGCCACGACCACCTTCCAAGGTCGAGTAAACAACACCCACCACAGGAATGTCATGCGTCAATGTTGCATAGGCATTAGCCCTATCTGAACTTTGCACCCTCAGCACCTGAGACAATAAGGTGACGGCATCAACATCAAGGTTATCCAGACGATCAATGAGCACAATGACACCCTGCGTAGGTGCTAGATCAGTAGGTACTAGGTCAGTACGTTGATTTACACCTTTCTCGGCTGCATTATCAGTTATGTCTAGGGCCGTTTTTAGCACCTGTTGGCGCATTGCAGCGCCGTTGATGAGGGGCTGATCAACAGCCGCTTGTAAACTTTGGTCAAGGGCTGCAAAGGCACGGTATTTTAACGCTAGCGTGCTGCTAATATGTAGCACTTTAAAATGTTGTAATTTGGCTAGTGTCACCAGTTCACTAACAAGCCGGCTGTGGCCAGCACCTGCTGGCCCTTCAATCCGTAACGTACCGCGTTTATGGCTAGCAAGTTGGTCTAAAAACTCGCCTGCAGTTGCTAAGACAGTGTCTCGTTCAATGAGCCGCAGTTCGTCACTAAAGCTGTGTTCAGCACCGTCTTGGGCATCACTTGTGGCAACAACTTGGTTTCTACCCGCTCGTTTAGCACGCAGCGCCCGCAGGTCAGCCAGTTCAAACAGCGCTTCTGGTACTGTCTCTGCTCCGGGAGCTAGGTCACTCCTAGTCACCACTTCAGAAGCAGAGGCAAGGCCGATACTAAGGCTCAGCTGAAGCGGCGGATTACCCGTCAACACTAAGGCATTGGCGTGCTGCAACATGTGCTGTAAAAAGTGCTGAGACGCCTTCTGCGAGCGCGCCAAAAATACGACAAATTCGTCGCCACCATAGCGCACCAAAACTTCATGAGCTTGCAGCATAAGGCTAATACACTCTGCTGCCGCTTTAATAAGTTGGTCTCCCCTAGCGTGACCAAAAGAGTCATTAACCCGCTTGAGGTAGTCAATATCTATAACAGCCAGTGAAAATGCATTACCTTGTTGGAAGCTTTGGGTAAACGCCTGCAAGTAGTGATCAAACACAGCGCGCGTTTTGGCACCGGTGAGTGCATCTGTATAGGGATCAGCAGTGGGCTGACTTACAGCGGGTGAAAGCTTGTTCAACATAGCAGCATCCTTACATCTCTAACGCCGTTAATATATGCAACGCTAAAGCATTTATACTCTCACACTAAACGTCTAAGACGAGCTAACGTCACTTTCCACTGCTATTTAGCATACTGCGACAGCAGCTATTTAAGTGTGCTTACGAGCAAAAATCCACCACATTATGTTTAATTCCTAGTTTGACAGTCGGGATTAAATCTGACAAGATGAATTGAATCTTGAGTGGTCTACTCAAGATTGCATTTATTCTCGCAATATATGCATTAGAGCGTCAATTTAGGGGGTAACATCTGTGACTTGTCAGAATGCCAAAGTACTTGCCAAACACAGCAAGTTTCGTTACATCGTGGCATGTACTTGTTGTGACGGCACTGTCCATATTTCATGGGATGTTGCTACATTTCATTTGTATCAAGCTGATTTTTTTGAGCTTAAGCATGCTGCAGCCAAACTTGTTCCCCCTACACCCGAACGGGTTCAAACCTTGTGGATAGGAACAACAGGCATCGCCCTTAATCCTGGCGATTATAGTATTTTCTGCGATTTGATTGAGGGAGCATTTCAGTATTTGCCTCTCGAGCCTCATCTCCAACCCAGCACGCGGGCACTTAACTGATGCAGCTACGCACACGACCTTCACTTAGCAGCGTCATTGCAGCTATCAGCAGTTTGCTTTTAACACTGCTATACCTTGGGTTTTTTACCTCTACACCAGCTTATATAGCTTATGCACTGGCGACGGTATTAAGCCTAGTAGTCTTTGGTGTATGGGTGTTAGTTGGCGCTAATGCTCGAGACAGCACATGGCATCCCTCTGATACCCAAACTCACCCACCTATCAATAAAACAAAGCACAAGTAACAGAACATATTCATTTGGAAAGGAATAAAGTGAAAAATTACTCATATTGACTCTACTATTGGCAGGAATTGCCACGCCCCAAGAAACAACTGATGTTCTCGGTAGTAGCTACCAAGTCCCATACTTTCTGCAGTTTGCGCCAGTCCCCGCCATGATCGAGGTTGTTGAAGATCGAGGTAAGACAGTAGTTGTACAGCACGCATTTGGGAAGGTTAAAATCCCTAAAACCCCCCAGCGTGTTTTTGTAGATGTGCAAGCGCTCCAGACAGCTCTACTACTTGACCTTAATACCGTCGGTGCAGATTATTATCCTAGACTTGGCAACATTCCCATGCACGCGAGGGCACTAAACCAGTAGGTAACACCCATTGGCTTTATGTTAACCGTACCTCCTGACAACCTCACAGAGCTTATGCCGCCACCAGAAAGATGGCTCAAGATTACTGGCGAGCAAATTCCCGACCTTACCGCTGACCATATCTTTTTGCTCTTGTTTGATGACGGATGTTTGATGACGAATGTTTGATGACGAAGCCGTTGAGGGTTATGAAAAGATTCTCTCGAGCCCTTTGTGGCAAGCCGTTCCTGCTGTTCAAGCAGGCAATGTTTACATTATGTCGCCTATAGGTTTGATTATGACAGCACCTCATACACCATTGGTAGGGCTGTTGAGGCTAATAACGAAGCTGGCTCGAGCCAGTAACCAATTTTTATACACAAAAATTTACGTTTACAGAAAGGAGGCACTATGCCTCTTGTAGCAGTGCCCAATCCGCCCCAACATGACAACGCCACCATCGATTTGCTCCTCCGGCGGCGCTCGCTGGTCGTAGCTAAACAAGTTGAACCCGGTCCCAACGCCGAGGAGTTAGAAACCATCTTACGCTGCGCCATCCGTGTACCCGACCACGCCAAACTTACGCCGTGGCGAATTCAAGTTTTACAAAGTGATGCCCAAGTCGAATTAGGCAAGGTCTTTGCAGAAATTTATGAGCGGGAGAACGACGATGCAGATGAAACACGCCTCGAGATTGAACAATTACGTCCTACTCGAGCACCCTTACTTCTTATCGTCAGCACCAAAATTGAATCTGACCGCATTCCCAGGTGGGAGCAGATTTTGTCCGGTGGCGCTGTCTGTCAAAACATCTTGGTGGCAGCAACCGCGCTGGGTTACGCCTCGCAGTGGTTATCTGAATGGCCAAACTACAACGACGCTGTTAAAGCGCACCTTGGCATTGCCCAAAGTGATGAGATTTTGGGCTTTATCTACCTTGGCAGTGCTAATGAGCCTCCTAAGGAACGTCCCCGTCCTGAACTTGCTGATGTTGTGAGTTATTTGTAACTTGCTCATCATCGCCTCAACTCTTAGATCTTCTAAAACCTAATAGGAACCACTTATGAAAAGATACTTGATACTCTTCATACTATGTAGTACTGCTTTTGGCTTGGCTCAAGATTGTGAAAGCACATTCAGATCGGTTGAGCACGCACTAGGTAGCGTTTGTGTAGCTGAAACACCTGAGCGCGTTGTTGTCCTAGATGCGATGGACAATGTGCTGGCACTAGGTATTACACCTGTGGGTGCTGCCAACTGGATAGGTACTGCCACAGGTGAACAAGCAGCGTTTCCTTATTATCTTGATGCCACAACACTTGTAGGTATTGAGTGGTTAGGGAACAACAGAGAACCCAATCTTGAAAAAATCCTCGGTTTACAACCTGATTTGATTCTAGGACGTGTTAACCGCCATGAAAGCATTTACGAGCAACTCTCAGCTATTGCACCCACTGTTCTGATTAACCAAAGGGGCGTCGGCGGCTGGCGCGGTCAGTTTGTTGCTTATGGCAACGCCCTCAATCAAAG
Organism: Deinococcota bacterium; assembly: GCA_039025155.1. Lineage (GTDB taxonomy): Bacteria > Deinococcota > Deinococci > Deinococcales > Trueperaceae > JBCCBI01. Next base: position 4,575 of record JBCCOX010000332.1, read on the forward strand.
TGAGCAAGTAGACAGTCTTCTAGCAGACTATGATGCGCGTGCTGCAGCTATTGCTGACCAGCTTGCAGCCCTCGAGAATGCTCCTGAGGTTTCGCTAGTACGTTTTGATCCTGAGCGCATTGTGATTTACCAAAAGCTCATTTTTGCAGGTTCAGTGCTCGAGGACGCTGGGGTAACACGGCCAAGTCATCAAGACAAAGAACAACGTAGTGAACAGATTTCACTCGAGCAAGTTGACCTCATCGATGCCGACATCCTGTTTACAGTCTCAGCCAATCCTGACGAGTCTATGCTAGCTGAATTACAGCAAAATCCTCTGTGGAGCCAGTTACGTGCCGTACAAACCGAACAAGTGTATGCGGTTCCCTTTGACGTTTGGATTGGCGGCTGGACTATCACAGGAGCTAACCTCATTCTAGATGAGATAGAACAAGTCATTTTAGGACGTTAAATATAGCCCAAGTACTTTATCCAACGCAGTGGTTTTAACAACGCAATTGACTTGCAATGCAGTGCTTAGAACCACTGGATCACACTATGTACTTACGCAAAACCTTGATAACTGTAGCGACATTCGTAAACATTGAGCTATAAACTGAGTTGATTGATTGCTACTCGCGCTGCTCGGTAAGTATTGAACTAGCTCCATACTTATGGCTGACGCTATAGTATCTACACTTTGGAGAAGGAGTATGAAATTTTTTCTTACACTCTGTAGCCTTTTGGTCTTAAGTTATTGCTTCGCCCAAACCAACTACCCAATCACCATTACCCACGAATTGGAATCTCTCATAGACCTAGATATGGACGTGGTGATGACCCTGCGCTTAGTTAGACGTATGGACGCAGCACCTGCACTTGTACCTGCTGAAGACCTAGTCCGCCAAAGTGGCATTCCTTATGTAACCTACCCGCTGCCGCCGCTCGAGGGACAAGCTGGGCCCATCACTGACTTGGTGCGGGCGCGTACCTTATTGGCGTTGATGCAGTAATGAACCCGTTTCAAGCGCAAGCAACCGTTGCAACGGATAAAGCTTCCCGCTACTTACAAGCACTTTGTGGGCACTTTAACCGTAAAGTGACCGCCACCTGGGATGAACACAAAGGTGAGGTGGACTTTGGTTTTGGGCACTGTCAGATGCAGGCAGATGCAAGCAACCTCGTTATAGACATTCAATCTGACACAGAAGAAAATTTTGCTCGAGTCAAGTACGTTGTCGGCGATCATCTCGAACGGTTTGC
>JBCCOX010000333.1:0-5807 GCA_039025155.1 Deinococcota bacterium
GTGCTCCGTCCGCTATGTTTGTCATGGCATCAGTGTAACAAATTGTAGTCTAAGAATTTCCTGTATTGATGGTAATTGAGTTGATGCGGATACCATCAGCTTTTTGAGATGCTTAAGCTAACCACGTTCGTTAATTCTCCAAAACGGTGAGCCCCAGTAACATAGGATTGGCCATCGTGTTGGCGCTCATAAATTCGATGTGGCTAATGTTGCGCTCTGGAAAGGGATTGTCCCACATCAGTAAATCTGCTGACACACCTAGCCCGTTGGGAGCTTGCCCACGCCAGACTTGCCCAAGGCTTATAGCAGTGACTTCTAGCTCGGTCCACGCGCTGATGTTAACGTTGTAGAACAAAGGAATGGGTGTGCTCGAGCCGTCTTCATAATGCACCACATAACGCCCAATGTCGTCGCCAGTATCGGCACTAGACCAGCCGCTTGTATGCAACAACGCAAGGCGGGCTGCAGGCCGGTTGAGCGTTAACCTCACCTGCTCAGGGTCGTTCACAACCCGCCTGTGCCGACCTTGCAAGCTAATAACCGGGCCAAGTGCAAAACGAACACCTGCGAGTCTAAAGGTATCCTCTTGACTGGCCTCAACAAGTGCCCGCATGTCGTAGTCAGGGCCGCGCCCGAGCCAAGCTTGTCCTTCGCTGGCAACTAAATGTCTGTTTGCCTGTTGGCTCAAGTCAAGCAAATACCCAGCAGATGTCTCACGACTGCGGGCAGCTTCGGTACGCCAGGCCCAAGCCTCACGAAAACGAATGGCAGCATCTTCCAGCGGGTCTGCTTGTGGGTTCCAAAAACTTTGAGCGGCAGTCAGGTACGCATAGGCCTGCGGGAATTGCCCAGCTAACAAACTGCTGTTGCCAAAGTAGCCCGTCCAGCGGGTTTGAATCATGCCGAGGGCGTCACGCGCGTGGGCATAGCGGGCGTAGGTAAAAATATTATCCGGCTCAAACCAAGACGCGCCTAGAACCTCAAACCCAGCCTCTTGTAAGGTGTCAATCGTTGGGTAATTGGGGGCAGGGTTGTAGTTCCAACTGGTGATGATGAGGTCATCAGGTAAGCGTGACAGTGCTGGGACAACATCTGCTGCAAGTAGGGTGTCGTGCCAGATCATTACCTGAATGCCATCTGCTGCTAGGTGATTGTAAAGGCGCTGGATGTCGTCAACGAAGGCATCTACAAAGCTCACCCCAGCTGCTGGAAAAGGCACAACGTTGCGAATTTCGTCGTGACCAATGTGAAAAAAGCGCGGCTTAAAAAGGTCAACAACTTCATCAATTAGAGGTAACAAGACATCATAGGTGCGCGGCTCGAGCGGATTATACGCAAACCGCGACTGCGCGCTGGGGTCAAGTAACAAGTCGTTATTTTGGTTGTTTTGAAACAGCCACTGCACATGCCCAAAGGTCTCGAGCAAGGGAATAGGCTCCATCAAATACCGTCTGGCGGTGTCCACCGTGCGTTGGGCTAGCTCTTTGGACGCGCTACCCGGCATGTGAAGTTCAGGTGCACTGTCCCACTCGAGGTAGTTGCTCATCACCAGCACGGCGTTGAGTTTGTGCTGCGCCAAAATGGGAATGAGTGTTTCGTTGATGGTTGCGTTGGCATCCAAATAAATCATAGCTACCCGCCAGCTCAGGTCAGGGTAGTCACGCACGATACGGGTTTGTAGGTCTGTGCCTGCTCGAACAAGTTGCTGCAAGCTCATGAGCCCGTAAAACATACCGCGCTCGTCTGCACCGATGATGTCAATGCCGCCGTCGTGAATGGCCAGTACGTAACCTTCAGCTTGATTGACCGGAGTGATGTTGAGCGCCTCGAGCCGCGCGTTGCCGTCGGCATTTAATGACCAAACACGGATGTGAGCAGCATCAACACCATCAGTGCTATCATCGGGAGTATCGCTTGAAGTAGCCTCGAGTACGCTGAGCGTCACCTCACTAACGCGCTCTACTGTCATCTGCAAATCGTCTGCAGCTTGGTGAAGGGCTGGCGTTGGTTCAGCTAACCACAAGGTCGTTTGAGCAGGCAGTTGAAAGACGCTCTCGCCGAGAGTTTCCTCTTGTGGCGTAGGCACAATCTCAGCTCGAGCAGTGCGCGGGGCGTAAGCGTCCTCGACGTATGTCATTGGGAGTGGTGTTTGGGCAAAGCTTGTCATTATAGACAGCATCAGCGTGAGATATAAAGCACAAAACGTCTGCATGACTTACAACCTCGAGTTCCAGAAAATCACAACTTCTTTAAGCGCTTCCTGAGGTGTTTTGTGACCGTAAAAGGCTGCTTCCATAGCCTTCATAAACGTTTCGTGGAGGTCTTTGGAGTTGGGAACGTCTAAGGTTAAATCACTAGCTTGGTCAAGTTGGCCGGCTTGCACGCGCCTCGCTCGAGCTTCTAAACTGCCGTCATCTTGCTGGAAAAAGTCAGCCTCACGTGCGGCTGCTGTGGTTGGGTAGATGGTAGCAACCTCAGCAAAGGCCACTTGGGAGTCAGGATTGGTTAAAAACTGAGTGAGGCTTAGCGCAGGGTCTAGGGCTGCACCTGTGGGAACTGCTAGCGTCATTAGCGGTGCGTGCAAGATGCCATCCTCAGCGAGTGGATACGCTGTTACTCGAGTCACTGCGTAAATATCTGGGCTGGTGCTAGCGATACGGGTTAAAAACTGCGGCCCGGTGATGAGCATGGCCAGTTGTCCTGCGTTGTAGCGCTCGAGCGCGCCCACATAGCCCCGCAACAGCACATCTTCTGGAAAGTAGTCGTCTTGAAACATAGCTGCGTAACTCGCCAGTAACGCGACGTGCTCAGGACTGTCAAACAGTGCGTCAAAGCCGTCCTCACTTAAAAGTGGCAAGCCAGCCTCAGCAAAACGGTAGAGCATGCGCTGCGCGCCTACGTTAGGCATAAACCCGTAGAGGCCGGTTTCGTCTTTAATGTGCTTGGCGATTTGAATGAGCTGCCTAACCGTCTCTGGAGGTGTGTCTGGGTCAAGTCCAGCAGCCTCAAACATCTGGCTGTTGTAAATCACCAGTGGCGGCGTGATATACCAAGGCACGCCGTAAGCTGTGCCGGAAGCGCGCAGTGCGTCCACCATGCGCGGAAAGTAGGCTGTTAAGCTTTCTTCTGGCAATGCTTGCAGAGAACCGCGTTCAGCAAACTCTAAAAGCAGCGGCACGTTGAGGTTGACAACATCTGGCACATTACCGCTGTCAAGGGCGTTAATCAGTTCAAAATAAAGCGCGTCCCCTGAAAAATCTCGCCAGATGACCTCATGACCCGGGTGCGCTGCTTCGTAACGGTCTAGGGTTGTTTCAATATAGTCGTTAAAGGTGGGGCTTAAACTGATGGTCCAAAAGTTGAGGACTGTGTCCGCTTGCGCAAGGGTAACCGTCATTATGCAACTCAAAATTAAAACGGTTGTACATCGCCAGCGTGTCATGAGCAGCCACGTGACAAGCTGTTGGATTAAACATCGTGGGATTATCACGCGGTTATTCTAGCCTCAGACGCGCCAGGAAGATGACACCTAAGCACTTCATGAACACCTGACAAGTAGATGATGCCCTTGGTAGAGCACAATGCCCTGATAAACATAAGGGTATCCATGAGGCATTTTCCTCAAAGCTTATCTCAACAACCATCAGATAGATGATGCTTTTGTCTAACAAATGAATCGCGGAACATCGTCAGCGGTGAAGGGAGTTTGTTTGAGGCTCGAGGGTAGAATCATCACCCGACTGCGTAGCAACTCACAGTAAAACCCTGCTGATGTAAACCTTTAAGCTGATGTGAATCTTTAAGGAGTTAAGGTGAACTATAACGTATTGGGAAATACCGGGCTACTCGTTTCAGAACTCTGCTTGGGGACGATGACCTTTGGCGGAACAGAGGGCATGTGGGCACTCATTGGCGCACAGCAGCAAGCTGAAGCTAGCGCCATTGTGGAACGCGCGTTGCAAGGCGGCATCAACTTTATAGACACCGCCAATGTGTACGCGCAAGGCGAAAGCGAAAAACTTCTAGGACAGGCGCTTAAAGACGTGCAGGTGCCACGCCATAAAGTTGTGTTGTCCAGTAAAGTTCTTGGCCGCGTGGGGGATGGCCCCAACGATAAGGGTCTGAGCCGCGTTCACATTCAAACGCAGATCGAGCAAACCCTCAATAACTTGCAAACGGATTACCTAGATGTTTACATCATTCATGGGTTTGACCCACTAACGCCCCTCGAGGCAACCTTGCGAGCTTTGGATGAGGTCGTGAAGCAAGGCAAGGTACGCTATTTGGCAGCCAGTAACTTGGCGGCATGGCAACTCACCAAAGCACTGTGGGTAAGTGACAAGTTGGGGCTCGAGCGCTTTGAAGCGCTGCAGGCCTACTACACGGTAGCTGGGCGCGACCTCGAGCGGGAAGTAGTGCCGCTCTTACGCGACCAAAACGTGGGCTTGATGGTCTGGAGCCCGCTGGCAGGCGGCTTTTTGTCTGGTAAATACGACCGCAACACCCAAAAAGCTGGGGATTCCCGCCGCGATGACTTTGACTTTCCGCCGATTGACCGCCAACGTGCTTACGATGTGATTGATGTAATGAAAGAAATTGCCACTCAAAAGAGCGTGAGCGTAGCACAAGTTGCCCTTGCCTGGCTTCTTCAGCAAGAGGTTGTGAGTACAGTGATTATTGGAGCAAAACGCATGGAGCAGCTCGAGGACAACCTCGCTGCAACAAGGCTCGAGCTTAGTGAACCTGACCTTAGTAAGCTCGCTGAGGTGAGCGCGTTACCCCCTGAGTACCCCGGCTGGATGCTCGAGCGCCAAGGTGCTGGACGCGACCTAGACAGAATCAACGCTGAAGCAGCACCACCACTAAGTTAATCAGATAAAGACGCCTAATTCTTCATCAACACATCAATAGCAACGAGATGATGCCTCATACGACGTGGATTTAGTTCAATCCATATCAACTTCGTATGAGGCATCATGCTGCTGCTAGCTATTATTTAAGATATAAGCAAATTTTATATTCATTAGTCATGTGCGTGGGCGCTGCGGTTAGCACCTTTGCTCTGTTTGCGTTTGCGTCCTTTAAAGCCACTGTAAGGACGACGCTGCGACTGGCGATTATCCGACCGAGCTGACCCGCCGCGCGTACTATATGAACCCTGTCTAGCCTTGTTTCTTGGTTTAGGTCTGTCGAATTTGTGCTGGTCTTGCTGAGGCGCTTCAGTTGCTTTACGAACCTGCATGCCCGGCACGTCTAGGTCATCACTTTGACTAGTTGGCACATCTACAAACGCACCTTCAGACGCGAGCTGTATACGCCCAACATGGCGTACACCAGCTTCTTTAAGCACGCGCACAACTTGGCCTACACTGTGAATACTACCCTGCAAAAGCATGGTGGTTTGACCTTCTTCGCCGGTGAGCAAACTGCGTGCTGCAGGTGCGCCACCCAAAAAAGCAGCTAGTAACCCAGCTAAGGTATCTTGATCTTGATCTTGAATAAGTTTGTGCGCTAACTCTGACCACAGGGCTTTATCTTCAGCAGATTGGGCTCGAGCTTGGGCCAGTGCCCGCTGAACTTTAATGTCGTGAACGTCGCTGGGGGCAGGTGGTGCTTGTCGTTCAAAACGCCGCGACAAACTGCGCTCGAGCCCAGCCAGTTGGCGTTTTTCCCGACCACTTGCCAAAATAATAACTTTACCTTCACGTCCGGCCCGACCTGTGCGTCCAGAACGGTGCTGATAACTAGCTGCATCATCTGCTAGACGGTAGTGAACCACCAAATCCACCTGTGGAATATCCAAGCCA
>JBCCOX010000334.1:0-5805 GCA_039025155.1 Deinococcota bacterium
AAGCTGACTACGACCACTAAGTCTCGCAACCTGCCAGCTCACTTGCCAAGTGTCAGCCTCAGCAAAAACATACTTAATTAAATCAACCTCGCCCTCTGGAGAGGTTGTGAAGATGTAACTAAACGAATCCCCCAAAGCATTTGTGAGTGTGAAGGTGCCTGTTTGGTTGGCAGGTAAATCTTGACCCACCAGTCGAAACTGCGAAGGAGCGTCTAGACGATCAAGCTCGAGCCTAGGAAGTTGCGATACGGGGCTAAGACGTTGGCTCGGTAAGCCTCCGGTCTCAACCAACGGTGACGGTTGCAAACTGAACAGTGCGCTAACAACAACACACAACATGGCTATCATACTGCTCAGTATAGAGGCTTTATCTTGTTTGCTGGCGTTATGCTTAGCAATTCCAGGATACGTTCCCCCACACTGAGCGGGTCTGTTTCGACTCGCCTAGCTCGCATTTGAAGTTGCAGGGGCAACTCCAAGTGGAAATGCTAGCTGATAGCCTGTTTAGACGTGTGCAGGGTCTGCCTCCACCGCATGAGGCTGGTTATTGGGCGGACGCAACCAAGGCGCGGTAAACGCAAGTGCAAATGGCACAACAGCGCTGATGGCCAAAATGGGCCCGTAGCTCCCAAACGCATCTCGACCGAGCGCAAAAATAAGTGGTCCCAGCGCAGTGCCAGCAACCATCACGGTGGTCACAAAACCTTTGATTTCACCAATGTGACGCCTACCAAAGTAGTGCGCAAACACACTGCCGTTAATCGCGCCGAACATCCCTTGACTCAAGCCAAAAGATACACCGTAAATAACAATCAGCAAGCTACTAGCCACTCGTGGTGCGAGGAGCAAGTTAACACCTAACAACACAAGCGGCAAGGTCAAAATAAAGCGCGGCGGAATGCGGTCAAGGAGCACGCCTGTAGAAAAATTAGCAACGCCGGACACCAGCCCCAAATAGCCAAAAATGATGGCAGCATCTAGTCGGCTTAAACCTGAACTTGCCACAATGTCATAGTGATGAAAAATGAGCCCAGTACCCAAGCACGCCACCGTAAAGCCAGCCGCTAAAAAGAGCCAAAAGACAGAGGTTTTCCGTGCTTCGCGCAAGCTGTAGTGAACTTCGCGGACATCGCTTTGGGTTGTTGCGGCCCTTAAGTTGCCATCTGGCACAAGTCCGTAGGCTTCAGGATGACTTCTAAACAACAGCGCAGCAATTGGTACCATAATGACAGCAATGCCTAAGCCAAGTAACATGTAAGCGCTCCGCCAGCCGTAAGTCGTGATGAGTGGCTCGAGCACAAACCTTGGAAATATGGCACTGGTCAGCGCAAAGCCCAACCCGGCGACACCCACCGCAAAGCCACGCTTACGCACAAACCACAAATTGATAATGTGAAAACTCACCAGCGTAAGCGCGCCTTGCCCAAAACCACGAATAAGCACAAAGCCAACAGCTAACATGATGATGTTTTGTACTGATCCGAGCAGTACACAAGCGAGTGCAAATACGGTGGCAATAATAGTGGCAGCGAGGCGCGGGCCACGGCGGTCTAAAAAACGCCCGATAAATGGTAGCAAAAACGAGCCACCTAGCGTGCCCACGGTATACATAAGTGCCACAGTTGACCGCGAGATGCCAAGGTCGGCAATAATGTTGTCTAAAAATGCAGACACGCCAATGGTCTGCCCAGGTAAGGTAAGTGCCACACCGAGCGTGCCAGCAATCAAAATAACCCAACCATAATAAACAGGTGAGGCTGCCATCACACGGCTACGCTGCAGCCCATTAGCAGAACTACCAGAAGGTACGAGGGAAGGAATCGATTTCATGGGAAACACCTTCTTAGGTCTGCTTTGGTCACGAATGTGTACGCAACCAAAACATCAAAATTTTTATTACTTTACGGGGATACTGTACTCAACTGCATAACGTAAATACATCAAGCAACATGTTGCTATTGATCGTGTGCCGCATCAGCACATTCAGTTACCTTAAACCCAAAGCTGCGAATGAGTGCGTCTGATAGCTTACGCTTCACCAAATCAGTGCTCTGATAGGGCTTATGACTGCCGCAACCGTGTTAGCTGCCACCCCCACGCTTCCCTCACGTCCAAGCGACAACTCTTTAATCTTCTTCTACTAATCATCTCGCAAACTGTAGCATCTTTGCGTGTCTTAACGTCTCTCTTTATTAATTTGTCTACACGCTCTGATGTACCAGTAGATTTTGTAATTCTTTTAATAGTATTTCACTGTAGGTAAATCATGAGTTGAAATGCAAATCAATTTGCTACTGTCTTCGACCCTGCCATGAGCAAGCCAAGCTTTTCCGGCGTTGCATCTGCTTGGGCAAGTTCACCCATAATCTGCCCTTCGTACAGGACAATAATCCTGTCGGATAAACTCATCACCTCATTTAAATCTGCCGAGATAAGCAGTACAGCGAGGCCACGATCTCTGGCGCTCACAATTTGATTATGGATGAACTCAATGGCCCCAATATCCACGCCCCTTGTAGGCTGACTGGCAATGAGGATGCTTGGGTCACGCTCAATTTCTCTGGCAACAATTAACTTTTGCGCGTTCCCGCCGGAGTAGCGGTCAGACTCAATGTTAATAGAGCGGGGGCGCACGTCATAAGATTCAACAAGGTCAGTGGCATGCTCGCGAATTTGAGGGTCGTGCAAAAAGCCAACGGGTCCGCAGTAGGGCTCGTGATGGGCATCACCCAAAATGCTGTTCATGGCCGTGGTGTAGGTGTGGACAAGGCCGCGCTCATTGCGGTCTTCGGGAATATGGCTGATGCCACCCTCGCGTCGGTCGCGGGTGCTCTCGTCACTTACGTCTTCGCCGTTCACCAAAATACGTCCGTCATCAATAGGACGTAAGCCCACAACAGCCTCAACGAGTTCAGATTGCCCGTTACCTTCAATACCCGCGATGCCCAAAATTTCGCCAGCGCGCAGGTTAAAAGAAACGTCGTTGACTACAGGTTTGTGGTGGTCGAGGCTTTGAACGGTGACTTGCTCGAGCGCAAGCTTCACTTCTTTTGGCTGAGCTGGTGTTTTATCCACCCGCAGAATAACTTCCCGCCCGACCATCATGTTGGCCAGCTTCGTGGTGGACGTTTCTTCGCGTGTAACTGTACCAATCATTTTGCCATCGCGCATCACACTCATGCGGTCACAGATTTCCATGACTTCATCTAGCTTATGGCTAATAAAAATCACGGCGTTCCCAGCCTCAGCAAAACTGCGCAAAAACTTAAACAACCCGCGCGTTTCTTGCGGCGTAAGCACCGCCGTGGGTTCGTCCATAATCAAAATTTTGGCGTCCCGATAAAGCGTTTTAAGGATTTCAACCTGTTGCTGTAAACCTAGTGGCAAGGACTCAATTTTGCTATCTGGGTTGATGTCAAAGCCAAATTCTTCAATTAAAGCTTTGGTTTTAGCGCGGGCGCTGCGGTAATTGAGTGCAATGCCCATAACCGGTTCAGACCCAAGCACCAGGTTTTCAGTCACGGTAAGTGGTTCAACCAGCATAAAGTGTTGGTGCACCATGCCGATGTTTTTAGCAATTGCATCTTTGGCAGATTCAAAATTGACCTGCTCACCATCCACCGAGATGCTACCCGAGGTTGGCGGTTGCATCCCGTAGAGAATTTTCATCAAGGTTGACTTGCCCGCGCCGTTTTCGCCGATGAGTGCGTGAACCTCGCCCCAGTTGAGGTCAAAGGAGACGTTGTCGTTAGCGAGCACCAGCGGAAATCGCTTGGTGATATTGGTCATGGTGATGGCGCTGGGTGGTGTACTGGACATGGCTAAGTATACCTTTGTATTTCAATTCTAGATAAATCTGGGATCAGGACTGTATGGCAAAATATCTCTAAGCGTCTGGTCATGCTTTTCTTGAACAGCATTAAAATTTTTAAGAGCGTCCTGATAAATGTCCCATTCGTCAATGTCCCATTTGTCGTAGTCAACATTGTCTATAGGCTCATAATCAAATATTTGACAAGCAGCTTTAATGTCCCACTCCCAACCAGAGCCATACAGTAGCTCTGCCCGCTCGTGATTCATATAACCGTGCTGATCAAAGTCACTCCTAAAGCCTTGATCAGAAGCTATCCACAAGATGTCATCAGTAATCCACTTGGTGTAGCAAACATTTGTATCTTCCCAGGCTATGTCTTTTAGGTTGTACCGTGCTACTAACTCAGGACTAAACACCATTGTTTCAGTGTGACGCCGCCAAGGCTCACGCAAAAACCAGTCGTTCTTAGCTAGCCACGCCTCAAGTTCTACTGGTTTGTAAGGTTTATCTTCAGGAAACATGTCACTGGCGTCGATGTAATCAAATGCGTAGAGCGGTTGCCATATTTTGAAGAATTCTTCTGTGGCAGCAATTTGCTGAAAAGCGTATTCGGCTCTGTTAAACACCCCTACTTTTGGGGTATTCAGATCGATTTCCCATGTATGGTACTGGCGATTGTTGATTAATATAGGCCAATTATCCCACCAGTAAAGACGGATTGCTGGCTCATCATCATGGTTTAAATAGTGAGGCTTATTTTGAAAACGTTTTGTTACGCCTTCAAAATGCCACTTAATGTTTGTATCAAAACTTAAATTGTCTCGAAGCTTTCCCTGAAATTCTTCTGAAAGCTCATTGTAATGAGTAATGCTTTCAATAACCTCTGCAAGTATGTCACGCGCTTCTGCAACAGTGAGTTTTTGTGTGAGCATTTGACCTTTGCTATAGGTATCCCGTGTAACAGAGGTGAGAGATTCTGCGTTCAAGAGACGTTCATAGTTAGTGGCGACTTCGTCAAGTGCTGTAAGCATAATGAGTCTGTTGTGCATACCCATGATCTAACCTCATTAACAATTTTATTGGTCCATACAAATTTGCTACTCTAAGGTAACATGCCCAACATGCTCCAAACTGACCGCCTCAGCTTACAACCTGTAAGCAGTGATGATGTGCTTGCATTCTTTGAGATATTGAGTGATCCAAGAACAATGCACTTTATGCCAAGCTTGCCGCACCAAACGCTGGCGGATACAACGCGCTGGCTCGAGCAAGAAACAGCGCATCCAGAGGCACATTGCTGGTCAGTTAAACTACTCACAACAGGCAAAACCATTGGCTACGTGAACTTTTTGGGCGGAACGCGCTTTCCGGGAATGGGCTATTTTATTCACCCGGATTTTTGGGGACAGGGCTACGCGTCTGAAGCGTGCAAGGCGGTGCTACCTTACGGCTTTGACGAACTTGGCTACGATAGGCTCGAGCTGTGGATTGACCAAAACAATGCTGCGTCCTTACGGGTGGCAGATAAACTCGGCTTTCAGCTCAAAGGGCGAATGCCGCATAAGTATGCGCATGAAACGCGCCATCACGTTAAGTTGATTTACGGGCTGTTGGCATCTGAGTGGCGAGCACGGCAAGCATCCGCAGATGATAAAGCGGAGGCTACCTCAACAACTAGCTTTTACGGCGTTGAACCTGTGCTTATGGTGCACGATGTCCTTAAAACCGCTGAGTTTTACCGCGACACGTTGGGCTTTAACATTGACTTTATCTATGGTGAGCCAGCCGATCACGCGGGCGTGTCTCGAGCGGATTGGACGGCAAGTGGGGTCTCCATTCAACTCACTGCTGTGCCACTGGAGCGAGACGTTACACCCTCGAGCTACCTCCACATTCGTGTGGACACCAGCCTAGACAGCCTCTACGAAGACTATCTAGCACGTGGTGTTGAGGTCGCTGCAGCACCCGAAGACAAACCGTGGGGCATGCGT
>JBCCOX010000335.1:0-5791 GCA_039025155.1 Deinococcota bacterium
AGGCCGTACGGGATGCGTTTGACGTGCGCAAAACGCTTGGACAGGCAACCGTAACAGCATCATCTGAGGAACTTCTTGAAGGTGAACCTGCGTGAGTTTGCTAGAGATTAAAGGGCTCGAGACCCACTTTCGCCTAACTAGTTCAGGTGATGGTGATGGTGATGGCATTGTCAAAGCGGTGCGCGGTGTGTCCTTAAATATCAACAAAGGTGAGACAGTTGCTGTGGTCGGCGAATCTGGCTCAGGGAAATCTACACTTGCACGCGCTATCTTGCAACTGCTGCCCTACCCACAAGCCTTCCACCCTGGTGGCAGCATCAAACTCAATGACCATGAACTTTTAGGCGCACCCGCAGGTACGCTGCAACAGGTGCGTGGCGGCCGGGTGGGCATGATTTTTCAAGAGCCGATGACCTCACTTAACCCGTTGCAAACGGTATCTACCCAAGTGGCTGAGGCTGTTCGTTTGCACCAAAAGTTAACCAACAAGCAAGTTAACGCGCGTGTGTTGGATCTGCTCGAGCGCGTCCAACTGCCCGATCCTAAACGCTATGCCAAAAGCTACCCGCATCAACTTTCTGGTGGGCAGCGGCAACGGGTCATGATTGCTATGGCGCTTGCCAACAACCCCGATTTACTCATTGCAGACGAACCCACCACCGCGCTCGATGTCACCATTCAAGCAGAGATTTTAAGCCTCATCGCTGAACTTCAACGCGAGCTGGATATGGCCGTGTTACTCATTACCCACGACCTCAACTTGGTGCGGCACGTCGCTGACCGCGTCTATGTGATGACCCAAGGGCGCGTGGTTGAGCAAGGGCCCACGCAAACCATTTTTGAGCGTCCGGGGCACGCTTACACCCAAACGCTCCTCGCGGCTGAACCTACGGGTGAGGCTGGCCCCGTTGACGAGAGTGCAGACACCGTCATTGAAGCAGATAACATTCATGTGCGGTTTGACATTCGCCGCGGCCTCTTGCGGCGCAGTGTCGGCTTTGTGCCTGCTGTAGATGATGTTTCTATCACCCTACGTGCCGGGCAAACTATTGGCGTTGTGGGTGAGTCTGGCTCGGGTAAAACCAGTTTGGGACTCGCCCTATTGCGGCTTATTAGCAGCGACGGGCGCATCATTTTTTATGGGCGTGACCCTCACACCACTGGGCAAGACCTACACAGCCTCAACACCAACGCTTTGCGTCCCCTGCGGCGCGATTTGCAGATTGTCTTTCAAGACCCTTACAGCTCGCTGAGTCCGCGCCTCAGCGTGTTTCAAATTATTGAAGAGGGCTTGCTCGTTCACAAATTAGCAGGTGATTATGACGCCCGGCGGCAGCGCGTAGCACGGGCGCTTGTTGAGGTTGGCCTCTCCCCCACGGTCATGGACCGCTATCCTCACGAGTTTTCAGGTGGGCAGCGCCAGCGCATTGCCATTGCTCGGGCGATGGTCCTAGAACCGCGTTTTGTGATTTTAGACGAACCCACTAGCTCGCTGGACATGACGGTGCAAAAGCAAATTTTAGAGCTTTTACAGAGCTTGCAAGAGCGCCATCAGCTAGCCTACATGTTCATCAGCCATGACCTGCGGGTAGTGCGCGCGCTTGCCAATGAACTTGTGGTGATGAAAGATGGGCGCGTGGTAGAACAAGGCCCTGCAGCAGGCATCTTTGCGAATCCCCAGCACGACTACACCAAAAGCTTGCTAGCTGCCGCGTTTGACACAGTTGCGTTACATAGCTGATGTATCTTGCTAACTAATCAGTAAATATGTATACCGATGGGTGCAAGGGCTACGCTTTGTACATACGACCGCTGTATACAATAAAGAGACTTCAACATATGAACTTATACCAAATCCGGTTGATTCCCGAAGGAATCAACCCCTGCCGGAGCAGGTAAGATACACTACGAAATCCGCGCTGGACATGTTGGATGCCTTTAGGCATTATTCGGGATTAAGCGGATTTCGTATTACCCATTTCAGACAAGGGGTCATCTAGCAGTGTGTCTGTCATGTATGAAGGCAGCAATATTGCAACATCATCTGGGTCATCTCAGCTTAGGACGTTTACGCAGACTTACCGTTTGAGTGTGTAACCTTTATTGTCAATCAGTCTCGAGCCACCTTCAACAAGGCGTCCTAAAAACCTTAGAAGCTGCAGCAAGCCTCAGGAGGCATGTCGTGCTTAAACTTATTCTTGTTGGTGTGTTAATTGCTGGACTTTTAGCAGCTCTTGCTAAAGTCAATGCTTGGCTAGTTAGGCGCTACCAGCAAGTCCCCGACCCGACTGGCTATTTTGTCAACATACGCGGGCAAGCACTCTATGCCAAAGTCAGTGGCAACGTGATTGGCGAGGGTGTATCTGTACTCATGCTCACCGACGTAGGCGTGCCGTCTGCTGTGTGGTGGCCACTACAAGACGCACTTATGCGGGTTGCGCCTGCCAGCATGAGCTGCTTAAGTTATGACCGCCCCGGCTTGGGCTGGAGCAAAGGTGAGCCCGGCCGGGCCGGCCAAGCTGCCCAAGATTTGCGGGCACTGAGTGTAGCGCTAAAGCTCGAGCCACCCTATGTTCTAGTGGCAGACGGCTACGGCGCACTCGTTGCCGCCCACTTTGCCAGCCAGTACCCAGACGACACCCGTGGGCTTGTCCTCACCGAGCCTTACGTACCGCCCTCAGCACTGCGCACATTAGTAGATAAACGCACCTACACGCGCTTGTTTGCACCGGGGGCGATGACGATGGGCTCGAGCATCCTCGCCCGTTTAGGTCTCGCGCGTTTTACACCTTTACCCTACCCCTTACCTGACAACCTCAAACTCCACTGGCGTGAAATGCGCGCGAGTCCAAGCGCAGTAGCAGCCATGACCAGTGAACTTAACAGCGCCGAAGCTGATTACAAGCAGCTCAGCATTCACAATCAACTCACGCCTCAAGATCAAAGCTTATCGCTGGCACTACCTGCTGACCTTGCCGTCACGGTCATCATGCCAGACGTGCACAATTTAAGTGAGTTTTACTACCAGCAAAAACTAGAAGAAGCCCAAATTCGCCGCGCGGTCGAAGCCCAGTTTCAACTGGCTAGGGGTTACCTAGCTGCAGATGACGAGCTTATTTTAGTGGTCGGCCATCCCAGCTATATTCACGCGCACGACGACATTATCAGTGCTGTGCTCAACCTCGCCAAGCCGCGTTCTACTTTCGTCAGCTCGTCTTAGCCCAAGTATATTACGTAAGCTAGCCCCTGTTAACCAAGCCCCAAACACGTCACAATACGGGGGCTTTTAGTACCGCACTTGACCACACCGCACTTGACCCTATGACTGTGGCTAAACCTTCATACTTGTGTCTCATAGTTTTCCGATTCATTTTTTAAAGAATGAATGTACATGAAATGCGTAGAAACAAAACCCGATTTTGGTGGGGATAAAACCTCTAGGGTTTAAGGCATAGATTAAGCAGAATCAGTATGAGCTGGCAGTGCCTAAGCTAACAGCAAGATAAGATACCTATTAACCAACATCTTATCAACAAGTATTTTAAAGATATTGAGCTAGGCATTATACATAGCATTTAGTAAATCTTACACTTAGGTCATACTCTTTCGAGTTAATTCCCGAAGGAATTAAGCCACCTAGTTCCGAACGTTAGCGAGACAACCAAGGTCTAGAAACGACACCTGATGTAGGTTAGAACGGCATAAAGCCCTTTGGGGTTTATAAAGTGTTTAATCAGAATCGGTATCAACCCTTCTCAGTGGTGCTAAGGTGATAGTGACAGCACTATGATTGGCACGCTGACATTTAAGCCTAGTGCTTTCTTCGAGGAGACATTTAGCAATGGATCAGTTGTACGACGATAACCTCAACGAGATGCTCGAGAGTTACGGGCTTGATGACTTTTTAGAAACCCGTGATGTGATGGACATTTTGGAACCTGACTTGCTCGAGAACAACATCCTCACTGACAATGAAGGTGGCTTGAGCGTACGACTTTCTATCGAAGAAGACGAAGAAGCACTGCTCGAGTCATCTGGTCTAGATGTTGGCGCTAGTATTGCCCCAGCCGACGAAGAAGATGCTGACGACAGCGATCAAGACGCTGAAGATACCGACGACGCACGCGCACTTGCCGATGAAGCCTTTGGGCTCGAGGCCGTCACACCCGAAGACAGCTTACCCAGTTTGGGTTTGTCACGCCCTGTAGCTGCTCAAGTTATACCTTTAAGTAGTGACGTGAGCCCGCAACTTGGCCGCATTGCTCGCTATTTTGATGCTACTGAATTTGTCACCGCTAGCAGTAAACTTAAAACAAGCTTAAACCTCGACAGGCCGCCTCATGAGGTCTTTTTAGCACGGGCTGCCGAGCGCGCGCTCACCGCCTTACCCCAACACCAGACCATCACCGTTGCTAACTTAGACGACAGCGGTTTTGTCCCATTGTGGGACGTTCCTCTAGGAAAAACCTTTAACGATTTGCTGATGGCTATGTCAACAACAGCGTCGTCAACAGCATCGTCAAATGTAGATGCCGATGTCTACATCACAGATTTAAGTGACCTCGAGCTAGATGAAGTTCTTTTACCGCTACCAGGAACCCATTTGATGCTCTCCCGCTTGCGCCCTGACCCCGAGCAACCTGAGCGGGTACGCGGCACTCTGTCGCTCATTGGACGCATTGGCGTGCGCTCTGGGGCGCTGTTTTTGAAACTCATGAAAGAACACCTCGAGTCGCCTATCACACTAATGGTCTAAAGCAACCCAACACGATAAACTACACCTATGCTCGGCTACCTCACCCGTAGGTTACTGGCTGCTCTGGTTACAATTTTACTAGCAGCCAGCCTTGTCTTTTTTGCGTTAGTTGCGATCCCCGGCGATCCTGCCGAGGTCATTTTAGGCATTAACGCTAGCCCCGAGGCACTTGCAGGCTTACGCCGTCAACTCGGCCTTGACCAACCTGCGGGCGTGCGCTTTGTGAACTGGTTAGCTGCTCTTGCACAGGGTGATTTGGGTGAGTCTATCAACTATCAGCGCCCGGTAGCACCGCTTATTGCTGAGACCTTAAGTGTCTCACTGCCCTTATCCCTTGGGGCAATGGTGATTGCTTGCGCGCTGGCTATTCCGTTGGGGGTAAGTGCTGCGCTTAACAAAGGCACCTGGCTTGACCCAACAATTACCGCGCTGTCGCAACTTGGCGCGGCGGTGCCCTCGTTTTGGTTAGGGCTTATGCTTATTTTACTGTTTAGCGTGCAACTCAACTGGTTTCCAGCAGCAGGCTATGTGCCTTGGGAAGATGGCCCCTTGCGAACATTACGCAGTTTGCTACTACCCACCTTGGCGTTAGGACTTGGTCAAGCCGCTGTGATGACCCGCATGACGCGGGCAGCGATGCTCGAGTCGCTTTCTCAAGACTACATCCGCACTGCCAAAGCCAAAGGCCTAGCCCGTAGGCAGGTTGTCTTTGGTCACGGCCTCCGCAACGCCCTTGTCACCTTAGTTACTATTATTGGCCTAAGCCTCGCGCAGATTCTAATCAATGCGATTATTGTTGAGCAGGTGTTTTCACTGCCGGGTATGGGCAGTCTGGTATTACGTGCCATTGGAAACCGTGATTTTCCCCTGTTACAAGGGCAGATTTTTATCTATGCCAGCGTGATTGTGTTACTCAGTTTTATTGTGGATGTGTCGTACAGCTTGCTCGACCCACGCATTCGCTATAGTTGAAATGAGGGTTGACTTACCTTGTTAATTAAGGTATTGTACCTCATGAACATTCATGAGCTACTC
>JBCCOX010000336.1:0-5786 GCA_039025155.1 Deinococcota bacterium
CGTCGTAAGGGCTAGTATCCACAAACGGCGTTTTGGAGGGTACGGCGATGAGGCCAGCAAAGCCGTCACGGACTGCTGGCAGGCTGTAGGGTTGATGCCTAAAATCAGCGACCTCGAGCCGTGCTGCTTCTTGCCACATAACGACCCCCGTTGCTGCTTCAATAAGTTTGTCTATGTTGCCACCGGCTACTCTGGCAGCCGTCTCGAGGAAGTACCAGGTGCCATCTTCTGCCAAAATAAATTCACTGTGACTTGGTCCGCGTGAATAGCCCATCACACTTAGCAGTTGCCTGTTGAGGCTTAAGAGTGCTTTGGCGTTTTCGCTATCCTGTAAAAGAACTCGAGTCGTAAACACGCCGCGCCCTTGCAAAGCCGTCATCGGCGGTACACCGTAGTTACTGGCAAGCGCAAACTGTAGTTCACCTCGCCACATGAGCGCGTCAACGTGGAAAACCTTACCGGGGATGAACTGCTCGAGCAAGTGATTTGAGCGTTCATCCCCCAGTCCGTGCAGCGCGTCCCAAACCTCACCTGCTTGGTAAAACTTGCGAATACCTTCAGAACCCGCCAAGGTGCGCGGTTTAATAAGCCAAGGTGCTGGTGTGGTGTCTAAAAAGTGGTTGATGGCGCCGTCATTAAAACAGCCCACAAAGCCGGGTACGTTGATGCCAGCTTGTTTAGCCCGCACGCGCATGGCTAGCTTGTCCCGAAACAAGCGCGCGGCGCTATCTCCCAAGCCTGCTAAGCGCAAGTGTTCACGCAAAGCCGCTGCTGTTTCCACGTCGTAGTCATCTAGCGCGACGATTCTATCAATCTCACGGCTACGGGCAAGATAGCTCACACCGTGGGTAATATCCGGCTGGCGGCGGATGTCTGCCATGGTGAACTGCTCGTCAATGGCATCCCAACACCACGCTTCTTCTTTGAGGCGGTCGTTAGTCACCAGGATGACATGGCAACCAGCTTGTTTGGCGGTTTCTAAAAAGGGTAAGCCTTTAATTTCGCTAGCTAGCGCAAGGACGGTGGGCGCTTTTGGAGATATTGTATCTGCAGAAGGTAAGGGTGTTGCGTCTGACATGGGTTATTGTAACGCGTGCGTTCAGATTTTGCTGCTTGCTTGCAAAGTGCTTGAGGGTATCCTAAGGTCTATGTACGACCCTACTGCAGGTACAGGTACACTTCTTTCAAACCATTGTTGTCATGTGTGACATAAGAAAATTAAGATATTTTGCTTGTGTCTTGACTACCTGCTAAACTTGTTTTTATGACCCGTGAGGCTGTACTCGAGCAGATTCAAACTAAGCTACAAGGTGCTGACGACGACATCTTAAATGACGTCCTGTACTTACTTAATACTGCATATCCACTGGATGACTGGGACAAAGAAATTATCGTAGATAGCAATGCGGGTAAGTTTGATGATCTCATCAAACAGTTGAAACAGAATCATGCTGATGGTAAGCATGACGTGCTTACCGATGGTCTAAAACGTCCCTAACACCCTTCTTCGAGCTAATGGCAGCCACACCTAAGGCATAATGGCGACATTCTCGAGCATCGTACAGATGCGTCTTTTTGGCGTCACTACTACAAGCTACCTACTGATATTCAACTACTTGCAGATAAGCAGTACAGGTTATTACAAGCTAACCCTGAGCATCCTTCACTACAACTCAAGCCTGTAGGTCAGTTTTGGTCAGTGCGTGTTAGCAGAAACTACCGTGCCCTTGCTATTGCTGTTGATGGTGGGCTTTATTGGTTTTGGATCGGTACGCATGATGACTACACACGGATTCTTAAAGGATGACATGTTTAAAGGGATGTAAGTATGTCCGCTGGGTGGCGTGCAAGAAAAGGTAGCGCCACATCCTACTTTGGCTCGAGCACTCCTCTCGCAACTTTTTCGGTATAATCATACAGCAGCTTGCAAATTCAAGCAAAACATATCGAAGAGGAGAAGAATATGTGTCATCCAGTTATCATGGAATACGTCAAGGGCAAAGCGCTTAGTCGCCGCGACCTCTTTCGCAGATCGGCCGCAGCAGGCGCAGCCATTGTCGCCGCTAACGTCGTGTCAAACAGACCCGTTATGGCCCAGACTCCCAGCCGGGTGGTCGACCTGACCCACACACTCACCTATGACTTTCCAACCTATTTTGGTGAGCAGCAGTTTTTTGACGAGCAGGTCTTCAACTACGCAGAACACAGCTTTAACCTAAAAGAAGTTCGTATAAACGAGCATACGGGTACGCATATTGATGCGCCATTACACTTCACCGACGGTGGGACGTCAATTGATGAGGTTCCGGTTGAGTCTCTCGTCTGCCCATTAGCTATTGTTGACATTCGTGAGAAGGCAGAGGCTGACCCAGACGCACAGGTGACACCTGACGATCTAACCGCTTGGATTGCAGCCAACGGCCCCATTCCAGCGGGCGCGTGCGTTGCGCAGAACGCAGGCTGGCAGGACAGGCTAGGTACGCCCGGCTTCCGCAATGCCGACGACAACGGCGCGATGCACTTCCCTGGTTTTCACGTCGAAGCTGTTCAGATGTTGCTCGAGGAAACTGAGGCAGGCGGCGTCGGTGTGGACACGCTGTCTATTGACTACGGCCTCTCTCCAGATTTTGCGACGCACTACGAATGGTTACCCGCCAACCGTTGGGCAGTTGAGAACATGGCAAACCTCGATGAACTGCCCGCAATTGGCGCTACACTTGTGGTTGGCGCTCCCAAACACCAAGGCGGTACCGGCGGACCCTGCCGCTTAATCGCTTTAGTCTGATAGACACCGTTTTATTTCTGGGTAACGAGGCTACCGTTTAAGATAGCCTCATTACATTATTTGGGGGCGTCACCATAGGTCAAGCTACCCATTTTATTTTCCAAGACTGGTTTTTATAGATATTTCCACTAATAGCCTACCTATACTTATTAAACACATACTCAAATAGATTATTTTTTAGATAAAAAATTACGAGCTTTCAAATTGATTATTAGCTAACAAGAAAAAGCTGGTAGCAATATCATCTACATTCAATGTCTTGGGCTGCTCGAGCCAGTGCGCAATCATAGATGTAAGTGCACCTGCTAAATAGCGTGACAGGAGAGGTAGCGCTATGTCCTGTTTTGGGGTGAGCGTTCCCTTTTCCAAATCTTCAATCATAATTTCAGCAATATAGTTTTCCATACGAATACGCGTCGAAATGTGACCATTTTGCCCAATTAATGTGCTCACTAGGTCTTGGTGTGTGGTTATTGTCTGGAAAATAAAGCGCCATTTTGCAAGTCGTGCTTCATCACCAGTATCTAGCTGCTGTGACAAATGATCTTCAATCTCCCGAAACATCGCTGAAAGCAGGTTCCAGACGGCCTCTTCTTTGGTCTCAAAATACACATAAAATGTACCTCGCCCAACATCAGCCTTTTCAATGATGTCGTTCACCGTAAGTGCATCAACGCCTTTTTCAAGCACCAACGTCTGCGTGGCATCTAGCAAACGTTTACGTGTTTGTGCTTTACGACGCTCCTGACGATTCTGAGGCTTTTTGACGGTCACACTACAAAGTTTAGCAGATACCTCTACCAGCTTGAATAGATTTGACATACTGTCAATAATGACATATTGTCATTTAAAGCTCACCCTGATGGAGGAACATAAGATGCCAGCATCAAAAACTGTACTAATCACCGGCGGGACATCTGGCCTAGGCTATGAGACGGCTAAAACTCTAGTAAAACAAGGCTGGCATGTTGTCATTACCAGCCGTGACCCAGCACGAGGTCAGCAGGCTACAACGCGATTAAACGAGCAAACAAACAGCTCAAATGTTATTGCAAAAGCACTCAATCTAGGCTCTCAAAGCAGTATTCACGAAGTTGCTCGAGAGCTTAAGACATCTTTAGACCAGCCTTTACATGCCATTGTTTGTAATGCAGGCGTTAGTTTAGCAGGCATCACCCAATACACCGAAGACGGCATCGAAAAAACCTTCGGTGTTAATCATCTAGGGCATTTTTTACTGGTTAATCTTTTGCTCGAGTCACTGTCCAAACCCGCTCGCATCATCTTTGTAAGCAGTGGAACACACATACCCGATCACACGCTCGCACGCCGCTTGGGCACACCTGCACCCATTTACACAAATGCTCAAGAGCTTGCGTATCCAAATGACAAACAGGGAGGTAGGCAAGTTCAATCTTTGCGCTACACCACATCAAAACTCTGCAATGTGCTGTGTGCCAACGAGCTGGCACGACGCTTAAAGCAATGTGGTATCAGTACCTCGAAGACACCTGTTGACGTTTACAGCATCGACCCGGGACTCATGCCCGGTACAGGATTATCACGTGAATACCCCACGGCCTTACGGTTTGTGTTTGGCATGATTGCCTCAGTGTTTCGTCCCTTTGTTGCCGGCATTCGTACACCTGCTCAGTCAGGTCAAGATGTAGCCAGGCTCATTACAGATTCGACCTTAGCAGGCTTACCAGAAGGCTATTACGATGGGCAACATGCAGTACCCGCGTCACCTCTTGCCTATGATTTGAGTAAAGCCCAAGATTTATGGGAGACGTCTACAAAACTTGTGCGCTTAACACCGCAACAGTCGCCTTTGGTTGAAGGGTAAAGGTACATCAAAGCCTCGAGCAGATTTTTAGGACTCGAGCCCCTCAACTTGCCACGTATGTTTAACCGGCCCTCGTCCCTGTCCTACTCGCCGCTTAGCTCCAGCCACAATCGCTCCTGCGACAAAGGCTTTGGCTTTTTGGGCAGCGGTTAGCACGTTTTCACCTTTGGCGAGGTAGGTTGCGCAGGCTGCTGCAAGCGTGCAGCCCGTGCCGTGGGTGTTGGGAGTTTCTACCGGGGTAGCCTCGAGCCAATGCACGTCACCATTTTGCAGTGCCAAGCAGTCCAAGCTGCGGTTAGCAGGTAAATAGCCACCTTTAATAAGCACCGCGTGCGGGCCGCTAGCTAGCAAGGCTTTGGCAGCTCTAGGCATATCCCCCGAACTGCGAATTTCTATGCCGCTCAAAATTTGCGCTTCGCGCAAGTTGGGCGTAACTAGCATGGCTTGACCAAATAACCTGCGTTTGTAGGCGTCAATCACCTCAGTTTCAACAATGAGCGCACCTGAGCTGTTCACGAGGACTGGGTCAATGACTTTTGGGCAGTTGATGGCAGCCAGTTTCGTAGCAACCAAATCAACCAGCTCGAGCGTCCCCAACAAGCCCGTTTTAAGCCCGTCCACGCCAATATCACTACTAACAGCGTCTAGCTGAGCCGCCACAAACGCTGCTGGCAAGCGCTCCACCGCTTGCACGCCGAGGGTATTTTGGGCAGTGAGCACAGTAGTCACGCTCATGCCGTAGACGCCTAGGGCGGTGAAGGTTTTGAGGTCAGCTTGAAGGCCCGCCGCACCGCCGCTGTCCGAACCTGCAATCGTGAGCAAGCGGGGTTCTACAATATCTGCTCGAGCATCACTCATTTACAGGGTCTTCCGATAGGGTCTGCCAGCGGTCACGAAGGGGGCTGGTGTCGTTTTGTAGGGCGCTCACAAGACTCGTGGGATCGTCGCTCACGTGCACCATCTCGAGCATCTCCCGTTTTAAAAAGCCACTCGTCACAGAGGTTTCAAAAAACATCAGTAGCGCGTCATAAAACCCCGCCACATTCAACATGCCATGCGGTTTTTGGTGCAAGCCCAACTGCGTCCAGGTAACCATCTCGCAAAATTCATCTAGCGTCCCGTAGCCACCGGGCATACTTATAAATCCCTCTGCAA
>JBCCOX010000337.1:0-5779 GCA_039025155.1 Deinococcota bacterium
TGCGACTAAGTACAGGCATGAGTATTTCCTCCAAAAGCGTAAACTAAAACACATTGATAATAGCGGGTTTGCTGCGAATACGCAAAGCCCACTCGAGGGGGATGTGCTAATTGCCTGCTCGGATGCCTACATCTTAAATTTTGTTCGTATGATATTCAGCTAGAGCCTCTTCAGCGAGATTTGCTAAAACATCTTGAGATTAGCAAAAAGCTTCTGCCACCGTTCTTCGGAAGCAAGTTCCACCAAGATGATTTCAGCGATGGCATCTTGGTCCTTGGCTGGTAGTTTGGATGTTTGCGTAAAAGCTTTTTTAAGTAACTTAGTCATGATAATTGACCTCTGTCTGCCACTCATCTTCGGTCATATCAAAAAAGGCAATTCCAAGACGCGCCGCGTAATGAAAAAACTCAAAGCGCGCCATATTCATGTACTCAGCAGCTTTACCACTGGAAATGGCACCACGACGGTAAAGCTCCAGTACCATCAGTTCTCGAGCGGCTTGTTCAAGAGGCTGATTAAATCCTTGAAAGAGAGCAGTAAGCTCTGGGGGAAGCTCGAGTTCTAGCGTTGTTGACATGGTAGTCATATTCTAACGCAAACCCTCACTAACCCTCAGGTGACGCTTGCTCCCGCACCAAAACTTTATCAATAATGTGGCCGTCCATATCCACAACCTCAAAGCGGAGGTTGTCTACCTCAAACTGTTCTGCTGCTTCGGGAATGCGCCCCATGTAGGTCATGACAAAGCCGCTCAGCGTTTGGTAATTGGCATCGTCCCCAGGGAGGTTGTCCAGTTCAAAAATCTCTTTGAACTCTTCAATCGGTAACATGCCGTCTAGCAGCCAAGAGCCGTCTTTGCGTTGGGTGGCAAAAGGCTCGTGGGCGTCATCAACGGAAGGTACGTCGCCAACCACGGCGGTGAGTACATCGTTTAGCGTCACGAGCCCTTGCACCACAGCGTATTCGTCAATGACTAAAATCACGTGGGTGAGGTTGGTTTTGAAGGCCTCGAGCAACTTAAATGCGGGTAGAGTTTCAGGCACTAAAGCTTTATCCTGTAAAGATGCCGTCAAATCAGGCGTTTGTCCTTGCAAGCACTGACGCAGTAGGTCTTTGGTGCTCACAATGCCAATCACATTATCCAAACTTCCATGACAGACAGGCAAACGCGAGTGAACGCTGCTGTTTAACTTGCTTTTGTTAACCTCCCAGTCGTCGTTGGTATCTAGCCACAACACGTCTGGGCGGCGGGTCATAAGTGAACTCACCGTGCGGTCGTCCAGTTCAAACACCCGCTGGACGATGTCCCGTTCAACTTTGGCAAACACCCCAGCGCGCCGTCCCTGCTCCATCATGACGTTGATTTCCTCTTCAGAAACAGGCGGGTCGTCTGAAGGGCGCAGACCAATAAGGCGCAGGACCAATTCAGTTGAGGCACTCAGCAACCACACAATAGGCGCAGCAATTTTGGAAAGCGCGCGCATAGGTACAGCAATGACCGAGGCAATGCGCTCTGGCGAGTGCAAGCCGATGCGTTTGGGCACCAGTTCGCCGATAATAAGCGACAAGTAGGTGATGATAAGCACAACCACAGCCAGCCCAAGAGAATCCGCGTAAGGCGCTAACAACGGCACGTTGCGTAAGCCGCCCGCAATTTCTTCTGACAGAGTTGCGCCCCCAAACGCACCTGCAAAAATGCCAATGAGGGTAATGCCAATTTGGACGGTGGCTAAAAAGCGGTTAGGAGACCGGCTCAGCTCGAGCGCAACCTGGGCACGCTGATCACCCGTTTCGGCGCGTTGCTGCAAACGTGCCTGACGCGCTGCGACAACTGCTGCTTCCGCCATAGCAAACACGCCGTTAGCGATGATTAAAATTAAAAGTAAGACGATGTCTACCATGATATTACCCATGTAACCCCTGTTGTATCACGTGGGGTTTTGGGTGCGCAGGGGTAAGTGACACAGGCTATTAATGACATCTGGCATGGATATGGAAAAGCAGTTACGCGCAGCATTGTAATCATGGTTTGACGTGCATGACCGTACCTGCTCGAGCTTCACGAACAGCTTGATTTATGCGTGGCATCATTTGTGAAATGACAGCAAAAGCATTGCTATGAGCGCGAATAACGACAACCGCCATATCCAAATTTACTAGGCTTTGTTGGTGTTCTGAGTTTTTATCCATGGTGACAAAAACATCAGACTCGCAGCACGTGAGTTTGAGCAACGCACCATTTTGGTACCTTGCCAACCTTGTTCTGGTACGGTCACTACCTCAATATCTTCGAAGTCAATCTCTCCGGGTCGAATTCCCCGAAGCTTGCTTCGCAACTACCCTGATGAGGAACTAAGATGAAGCGTGAGCGAGTACATCCACAAGAGTCACAATGTAAGCGTGCTTTTGTATCATATCGTTTGCCCAGCGAAGTATCGCCAAGCAGTGTTTACGAGGGAAGTAGAACAAGAGTTGCGGGTAGTATGCAAAGAGATCAGCAAACGCTACGAGATGAAGTGTATAGAAATTGGTGTGGATAGAGATCAGGTGCATTTTCTGGTGCAGTCAGTAGCGATGTATAGTCCAACGAAAATAGTAAGAGCGATAAAAAGCTTGACAGCACGGGAGATATTTGCACGACTGCCAGAGGTAAAGCGAAAACTGTGGGGCGGCGAGTTCTGGTCAAAAGGGTACTTCATAACAACAGTAGGTAGACATGGAAGTGAAGATACGATTCGCAAGTATGTCGAACGGAGCATACAAGCAACTGCATCAAGAGCAGCCTAGTCTGTTTGAGTAGTTAAGGTGCAGCCGATACCCCGAGGCTTGCCTCGGGCGTAGTTCATTATTGGCAGATTGAACATGTTGTCCAAGTGCGTATGACAACCACTTATCACTAACCTCGTGTAAATCCGCAGGTATTCGCATGTTATTTTTCCTAATCATTGCATCGTCTTGATTTATGTGTCAGCCATGAGTGCTAAACTAAGGTTCGTGAACCTTCAGCATGTAAACACTAATGTTTGTGTAAAAAATAGAGGAAATCAGCACGTCTTTGTAGGCATCTTAGTGCTTAGCTGGATATTGCTGATGAATTTAGTACACGCACAGCAACCTTTACGCTACAGCCCTTTAGGCGGTGACCCGGCGTTTGAACGCGCTCTGCTCGAGGCAACCAACACTGCTCGCCGCAATAATGGTGCAGGTAGGCTTGAAGCTGACGACCGCCTTGCGCTGGCCGCCCGCCATCACGCAGCAGAAATGGCCGAACTAGGCTACATTTCCCATGAATCACCCAACCCACAAACAGCACTGCTACCTCAACGAGTAGTGGCGGCTGGGTCAGCCACGCAAGTTGTAGGTGAAAACATCGCTACCTTATCGCCAGTGGATAGGTTAGATGCTGACCTAGCGAACAGTTTGGTGGCAGGTTGGCTGGATAGTCCGCGTCACCGAGAAAACTTGTTAAGGACAGATTACACGCACGTGGGCTTTGGGGCGGCCACATCCGGCGGGACAGTCTATGCCGTTCAAGTATTTGCATATCAACCTTTAGAGCTAACCGCTGGGGACGTGCGTTCAAGTACGCGCAGCAGCTACGAGGTTGAGGTCGTGTTAGAACTCACCAGCTCGCAAGAGGTGCAACTTGCTTATGGTCGTAATGGCTTCCCACCAGAATCTCTTGGTGCTGGTCAGCACCGCTTGGCGTTTACAACCTCGGCTGAAGGCAGTGACCGTTTACAACTTCAAGTGGGGGTGCGCGCGCCGACAACAGATGCGTTTATTTTGCAAGATGAAGGCTGGCTGGATTTGAGAGCAGGTCGTTTTCAGCCGGGCCAAACCCCGCCGCGAGATGTCGCCCGATTAGCTTCTGTTACGCGGCAAGTATCTGAAACAACCTACTACGATGTCACCTTGCAGTTTGCTGAGTCTGTAAGTGCCGTGGCAGACACAGCACGGGTGTGGTTGGGCTCGAGCAGCACAAGTGGCAATCAGCCTTTACAAGACGCTCGCTGGCAAGGTCGCACGGTCACTGTAAGCGTGCCAAGTAACCATCCTAACCCTGTGTTAGACGTAAGTGTACCTGTTGGCGGCCGTCAGCAAGTCATCTTATCTGTAGCCTTAGATTTTAGTGCAGGGCGCGGTCAATTGGTCCCATTTAGTTATGTCGGCCGTTAAGCTTATACAAGGTTATTAATATATCCTGATGACGCTCTGATAACCCTATGACACGCACTACAGCGTGCCTGCGTCCGTCACATACGACAGTTAAAGAAGCCTCGAGTTACAATAGTTGCATTAGCACTTTCGAATTACCTTGCTGAGCTAGTTGAACATTATTACCATAGCTAGCGCTAGTATGGCAATTGCGTGAGATGAACTGCATGAGATGAACTGCGCAAGATTGCCTGTAGGTAGTGTGCTGATTTAATTAAAACCTTTCAAGAATGAGGTCGTACATGGCAGGTCATAGTAAATGGGCGCAGATTAAACGCAAAAAAGCTGCAAACGATAAACAACGCGGCAAAATCATCAGCAAGCACCTTAGGGCTATTCAAGCTGCGGTGCGCTCTGGTGGTAGTGGCGACCCATCTGCTAATTTAGCGCTTAAAAATACTTTGGCTGCTGCCAAAAGTGATAGTGTTCCGCAAGACAACATTGACCGCGCCATTGAGCGTGCGCTCGGCAATAGTGAAGACGGGCAGCTCGAGGAAGCCCTTTATGAAGGCTACGGCCCGGCTGGCGTGGCGCTGATGATCGAAGCCCTCACTGACAACCGCAACCGCACCATTGCTGAAGTGCGCCATGTGTTTAGCAAACACGGTGGCAACATGTCAGGCGGTACTGCGTGGCAGTTTGACAGCAAAGGCATTATTGTCGTAGCAGATACCAGCGAGCAAACCCAAGAACTTGCTATTGAACTAGGTGCTGAAGACTTTGAGGTTGATGATGACGCCATCACCGTCTATACCGATCCCACCCAGCTTTATGAAATTGTAGAGGGGTTTGAAGCTGCAAGCTTAACTATTGAAGTGAGTCAACTGACTAAAATCCCTCAAAATGAAACAGATCTGAGTGCTAAAGATGCAGCTAAAGTGCTGCGCATGGTGGACGCACTTGAAGACCTTGATGACATTCAAAACGTCTACAGCAATGCCAACTTGGATAACGCTGAGGTAGATGATACGGTTGCTAGCTAACATGGTTAGGCACGCTCAGCACGAGTTCATGATGTCGTGTGTAAGAACGTCATACGTGGGGATGGAGATGTTGTACTCGAGCACAGCCTTACGTCATACAGTCTTACGTTATATAGCCTTACGCCGTATCGCCGCATCACGCCATATTGCATCACGTCATAAGGAGGCTGCTGCATGAACATTCCCAAAGTGTCTTTAGACAGCTTGCCTAAGCTTTCGACCACACAACTTTCTCAAGTCATGATGCAGGCAACCGGCAAGTACGGCATGGATATGCGCTTGCTCGTTGAACACGCAGCGCGCAATACCGCAGAACTCACCATGGCAGTTGTACCTGAAGGGCCCCTGTTAGTCGTTGCTGGGCGCGGCCATAACGGCGGTGTAGGCTTAGCTGCGGCGCGCTTACTTGCTAGCAAAGGGCGCAGTATTTGGGTGGTTCCCACGCACGAAGCAGGCAACTATTCGGGCATTCCCAAAGAACAGCTCGAGAGTCTTGACCACTTTGCCAAAGTGCGCGTTAAGACCAGCTTACCCAAAATGAAATTTGCTGGCGCGGTAGATGCTGCCGTAGGTACGAA
>JBCCOX010000338.1:0-5768 GCA_039025155.1 Deinococcota bacterium
GCTCATTTTTGGGGTCATCAGCACGATTCAATTTCGCCTCAACAGCATGTCTGCGTTTGACTTGTTGCTTATTTTGATACTTTTATTTGGCGGCGTTGGCCTATTTTTGGGCGCACTTAACGATGCAGACAACGGCATCCGCTAGTAGATATGCATCAATATAAGATGGCATTCTTTTTAGACAATAAGCTTAGCCAAGTAGTAAGCCAATACCAAATAACAAAGTAAACGCAGCGCTCGAGAGTGTCATTTGTTTGAGCATGGGTGCAAGTTCAACATCTTGATGTGTCCAGATATAACGCCCATTGACAATAAATAATGGTGCGGACACAACAAATAACCATTGCCATAGATTGCCTTCACGAGTGAGTACATAGACTGCCGCAAAGACAAACGGCAAAAGCAAAAGCAGCGTATGGTAACGCCGAGCTGCAACTAGCCCTATGCGCACAGGCACTGTGCGTTTGTTGTACTGCGCATCGTTAGCTAGGTCGCGCATGTTGTTAATATTGAGCACGGCCACCGCCAAACAGCCACTCGCACTGGCAGGTAGTAGCACCGCCCAGTTCAGTGAACCTGCTTGCAACACGTAACTTCCAAGGACTGCCACCACCCCAAAAAAGATAAACACCATCACATCACCTAAACCTGTGTAGCCATAGGCGTTATCGGTAGCGGTGTAGGCGTATGCGGCCCACAAACTGGCTGCCCCAAGTGCCAAAAATATCACCATAGTCATAGACACTTGCCCCAACGCTAAAATGACTAAGGTGATGCCACTGACGACCGCCAAACAAGCACAGATAATCATGGCTGTGCGCATAGCTTTAAAGCTGATGATACCTTGTTGTAAAACCTGCTTACGGGAACTTGCCGAGCTGCTGTCGGTTCCTTTAAGGGTGTCGCCATAGTCGTTGGCAAAGTTGGAAAGAATTTGTAAAAGGGTAGCTGTGAGTGCTGCTGTAAGGGCAACAGCCAAGCGCGCTTGACCGTTGGCAGAGGCAACAAAACTGCCCATGCTAATCGCTGCAAGCGCAAGTAACAAGGTGGGCGGGCGAATTGCCAGAAGCCACGCTTTGATTGGAGAAAGGTCAGCAGATGTCATAACAAGTATTGTGACAAGCTTAGGCGGATATTACCAAGTCCCACAGCTCTTTTACGCTTACGTTGACACTGCTTGATAGTCAACCTTGGGGGTTGTCAAGGTGATTTCACGCCCTAGGTTTTGGCTTTGGTAGATGCCGTCTAAGATGGCCATCACTTGTAGCGATTGCTCTGGCGGTACAGGTGACGGGCGACCTTCGGCAACGGCTTCTGCAAATGCGCAGCACTCATAGGCATGAGGTCCCATGGGGTCTTGGCTGCTTTGTAACACGCTACTTTGCAAACGCTTACGCTGGAAATCACTACTCAAAAATTGCGCGCGAGGCCAGTGGCAGCCGCCGTCTGTGCCGTAGAGCCAGATTTGCATGTCTTCACTCATGGTGTCATGGTGTAAAAGCCAACTGACCTCGAGACTTAACGTTGCCCCATTTTCAAAGCGTACAAAAGCGTTGGCAAATTCTTCAACGTCCCAGTCTTTGGGAACCTCCATGCCACTTTTCCACATGGAAAACTGACCTTCTTTGTGAGCTAGTTCAGTACGGGCTGCGCCACTTACCGTAACCGGTTCAGGGTTCCCCATAAGCCACAGCGCAAGATCAAGAATATGTACACCCAAGTCAATAGCCGCCCCACCGCCACTGTGTTTTTTGTTGACAAAGGTAGGTGTAGGAATAAACGCATTGCGGCGCAGGGCCCAGCAGCGCGCGTGATAGACATCTCCCAGAACACCGTCTTGAATTTCTTGTTTCATCAGCCTCGAGGCACTCGTAAAGCGGAAGTGCTGCGCGGTCATGAGCAACTTACCTGAGCGGTCACGGGCGTCAATCATTTGGGCAATATCGGCGGGTGTTGGTGCAAGGGGTTTTTCACAAATGACATGTTTGCCAGCTTCCAGTGAGGCAATCACTAGCGGCAAGTGGTACATGTTGGGCGTGCAAATATCAATAATGTCAATATCTTTGTTACCCAAAATATCTTGAACATTGGTACTCAAATTGCGAATGCCGTATTCGCTACCCCAGTTTTGTAAGGTGGTCTCGTTAATGTCTGAGCCTGCAATGACTTCGGCATGTTCTGAGGCAATCCAGCCGGGCATGTGTTTGCGATTAATGTTACCAACACCAATCACGCCAACGTTCAGGGGTTCTTTCATAGCATCCTCACTGTGGTTTCCAAATCTGTAAATTTGTCAGAGTTTGGAGATTCTTAATGTTGCTATTTTTGTTGCTAAGTGTTTGTAGGGGTATAGCTAAGTTGTACTCGAGCAAGAACATAAGCTCGAGCACAGCCCGGATACCCCGGTATACAGTACAAGGTGTACAGTACTACGACCTGCATAAACCTTTATGCGAACAAGATTGTCGAATTATAGAGGGAAAACGTACAGTTGTCTAGTCTTTAAGGGTATTTGGATACGCTACATATAAATGTTGCTCAGGCATCCACCTCTCAACAGTAACCACAGAATGCCTTATGGATGTAACAAAACACGGCGTCCGCAGCCAAGATGTATAAATTAGGATTATCTCTCTTTTTGGGGTGTTTTGTGTACTGCTCGAGACATGTGTGACTAGCTAGCACCTTCATAGTTGCGCTAGCTTAACTCACTTACATCCAAGTAGTTTTTAAGCTTGCTTGAGTATAGCTAAAGATGGACCCTATCTATTAGACAGGCTTTCCAAGCTTCTTAAGTGTAGAATTTATGCCCCTTTGGCGTTGGTAATGGGTAGCCCCTCACCTTGCCATTCATCCATTGAACCATCGTAAACAGCTACATTACTATTACCAACAATTAAATGGGCCATTGCATTGGCAGTTGCTGCTATCCCACCACCACAATAGGTAATGATGCGCTCATGCTTGGCTTCCTCTGCTAACTCAGCTTTCATCTCCTCATCTGCTAAAAACCACATCATGTCGTTCATTAAGTTGGTTAGTGGCAAGTTAGACGATCCTGTAATGTGATTCTTGTTGTAAACCTCTGTAGGGAGGGTATTAACGGTGCAGGTTGCGCCGTCTTTGAGCGCCGCTTCAACGTCATCTTTGCTCGCAAACATTTCAGGTCTCAGGTGAGGTGTAAACGAGCTAGCCTCATAGCGGTTTGTTCCACTCTCAAGGGCACCCCAAGCTTCTTTCCAAGCCCTTAGACCACCATTGAGAACACGAACATTATCAACACCTGCATACCGTAAAACCCACCAAGCTCGAGTTGCACACGCAATCATATTGCTGGCATACACAATCACTTCAGAATCATTATCTATGCCAATGCGAGCAACTTGGTCGGCAAGTTCTGCTTCAGCTAGTACCATGTACATGTATTTGTTATTGGCATCAGAAAAAGCTTGATGATCAAAAAAGGCTGCACTTGGAATATGACCCTGCTGATAGGTCTCAAAAGCCGTTAGCTCATTGTCCTTTCTAAAGAAAAAAATAGAAGTGTCGAAAATTCGCACGTTAGGATCATTGATTTTGCCAAGCAATTCATCTGCTTCTATAAGTGCATCATGTCGGTTCATTAAAGCTCCTTCGTTTTAAGCTAGAGATGGACCCCATCCATTAGATAGGCTCCCCAAGCTTTTTACAGTGTAGTCACGAACAGGGCCTTGGTGTTAGCGCTGAGGTGTTAGCACTGAGGTGTTAGCACTGAGGTGTTAGCGGTGTTAGCACTGATAAGACCTTCATACACCCTCTACCCACATGTGTAACACATGAGCAACGCATCATTGTTTAAAACATCACGGTTGTGTCACCTTCGAGCATCGTTTACAATGGATAATGTAAGTCTTTCACAACAAGGTTGATGTATAGCTGTTGTTTCGCCATCCACCACAGGGAGTGTTGTGCCCTGCTGAAGATGTGTGTGTAAGTACTGTAGGCTCGAGCCCCATGACACAAGCGCAGCTTTATAAGCCCTCAACATGTTGTATCAACTCATGTTGTATCAACCTCGCTGAATAGACCGACGCATTGAAGGAGGTAAGAACGCTTTATCTAGGTTTAGAACATCACTTTAAGCTAGTACACATATGTAACCCCACAAAACCATCTAAATTCTTATGTATTCAGGAGAAAATATGCAAAAAGTTGTACGTGTACTGATCTTTGCGCTTGCTCTCGTTGCCATTAGCTCGGCAGTCATTAGTCCGGCTATCGCGCAAGACGTTGCCAGAGAAGATACGGTCATCCTCGATCTTGACCGCACCATTGCTGATCCCACCAACTTTAACTGGTTCACCCCCGGTACCAAACGCCAACACGGCGCTCATCAAT
The DNA here is from genome assembly GCA_039025155.1 of Deinococcota bacterium. GTDB lineage: Bacteria > Deinococcota > Deinococci > Deinococcales > Trueperaceae > JBCCBI01. The sequence continues at coordinate 4,378 of JBCCOX010000338.1, forward strand.
CTATGTGGGAACCGCTTTTTATCCTCAACTACGTCACCGGTGAAATTGAACCGTGGTTAGGACTTAGCTTTACGCCTAATGACAGCCTTGACGTGTGGACGCTTAGCTTGCGCGATGGTGTCATGTGGTCAGATGGCGAAGCGTTCAATGCAGACGATGTTGTCTTTACCATCAATATGCTCTTGGGCGATGAAACGTCTGTACTTACGGAAGCAGCCAGTATGCAGCAGTGGGTTGAAAGCGTTGAAAAGGTTGATGACCTCACCGTGCAGTTCAACTTACTTGCTGCCAACCCTCGTTTCCAACTTGATTATTTTTCGGTGCGCATTTTTAACAGTCTGCTGATTATGCCTGAGCACGTTTGGGCTGGCCAAGATCCATTTACATTCTCGTTTTATGACGAAGACCAAGGTTGGCCCATCGGCACAGGCCCTTACAAGCTCACCAGCACTGAAACCAACCGCACCGTGTGGGACCGCCATGATGACTGGTGGGGTGCTAGCAGCGGCTTTATGGAGCTACCAGAACCTTTGCGTTTAGTGTGGGTTTCGTCGGGTTCAGAAGAAAACCGTGCGCAACTACTTACTAACAACCAACTTGATATTGGTCACAATGTTACCTTGGGTGCATTTGAAGTGATTCAAGCGCGTAATAACAATGTTATTTCATGGCAAAGCGACTTACCTTATGCTTGGCCAGATCCCTGCCCCCGTCAGCTTGACATCAACACCACTATTGCACCGTGGGATAGCCCGTCCATGCGTCAAGCGCTCAACTTAATTATCGACCGCAATCAAATTGTAGCCGTCGCCTACGAAGGCACAACCTCGCCGTCACAGACTATGTTTGTGCAATATGGCTCTATGGATGCTTTTATTAGCGCTGTGGTGGATGCTGGGTATGGACTGTCCGCCAGTGCAGACGTTGAAGCTGCTCAAGCGATGATTGAAGCTGAAGGTTGGGCGCTTAACAACCGTGGTATTTACGAAAAAGATGGCGACCTCCTAACTGCAGACGTGATTGTGAATAACTCGAGCACCGAGTACACTCGCACGGTAGATGTTGTTGTGGAGCAGCTCATTCGCGCAGGTATTGACGCCGTTGCGCGTCCTGTTGATAACTCTACTTTCTGGGGATCAGCCGCACCTACAGGTGACTACACCATTGCTTACGGCTGGCTATCCTGCAGCTCAGTAAACGAGCCTTGGGCATCTATGAACCGCTACACCACGCGCTTTGTTGTACCTGTAGGACAAGAGTCACCGGGCATTAACAACACGGGCCGCTGGGACACGGAAAACGCCGCTGCCTACACCGAAATTGTGGACGGTATGGGCACTAGAGAACTCAACGACCCAGAAATCCCTGGGCTAGTTGCTGAAGCTTACAGC
>JBCCOX010000339.1:0-5767 GCA_039025155.1 Deinococcota bacterium
GCACGGCTCGAGCGCTTTTTAGCGCTTGCCGCCGAAGACAACTTACAAATTGTCAACGCCACCACCCCAGCACAATACTTTCACGTGCTGCGGCGTCAAGTGAAACGCAACTGGCGCAAACCCCTCATTATGATGACACCCAAAAGCTTGCTGCGCAGTGCCAGTGCAGTCTCACCTTTGAGTGACTTTACAGAGGGGCAGTTTCAACGCATTTTACCTGATTCAGAGATTGACCCAGCTAGTGCAAAACGCATCTTGTTGTGTTCTGGTAAGGTTTACTACGACTTGCTGCACGAACGCCAAGAAATTGAGTATGAAGATGTTGCTATTATTCGCCTCGAGCAACTTTACCCACTCCGCGAAGAAGACTTGCACGCTATACTTGACCCCTATCCAGACGGTACCCACGTCTACTGGGTCCAAGAAGAACCCGAAAACATGGGCGCGTGGCGCTATTTGCGCGGTAAGTTTGGCTTTTTGATGCTCGAGCGTTTCCCCTTCTACGGCATCTGCCGGCCTGAGTCAGCTAGCCCAGCAACCGGTTCACGTAGCAGCCACAACATTGAACAAGCCAATATCCTCAAAACAGCTTTCTTACCACGTAGTGATATTTAAGCTTTAACTCACCAGAAACTTGATGCGCTTAACCTCGAGCAGTGGCATACTCTTTGATGCCCTGCTCGTTTTAATGTCAATGTTGGTAGTTCATCCAGCTAGGTAAGGTACAATCACGCATCTTGGTGTTGTGGTGTTACAAAAGTAATACTGCAGATATTCGTAACTTGGTTATTTGATAGCTTTTGTGACACCATTAAGCCACCCGTATGTTGTGTATCACTAGCCCAAACGATAGATACGTCTTGAGGAGTAAACATGGCCGTAGAACTTAAAGTCCCCGAAGTTGGCGAATCCATTACCGAAGTCTTTATTGGCGACTGGCTTAAGTCCGAAGGTGATAGTGTCAGTAGAGACGAAGCCCTCGTTGAAATTGAGACGGACAAAGCCACTCTCGAAGTACCCTCACCCGTGGCGGGTGTGCTCTCCAAAGTGCTCAAACAAGCTGGTGACAGTGCCAACGTGGGTGAAGTTATTGCGCATGTAGATGAGGGTGCAGCGGGTCAAGCTGAGTCAAGCTCGAGCACAACCTCAGCTGAGCCTCAAGCTGCACCTCAGCCAGCACCTCAACCAGCACCTCAACAACCATCTAGCGCAGCACCCCAAACAGGTGATGCTGACAAAGTTATGCCCGCTGCACAACGCTTGCTAGATGCAAATAAACTTAGCGCAAGCGACGTACCTGCATCTGGTCCCGGCGGTCGGTTACTCAAAGAGGATGTTCAGAATTACCTCGGGAACGCCCAACCTCAAACCCTACCGGCTGCTCAACCCGCTGTTCACGCACCAGAGGTTGACCTAACCATGGACGTTGCTCGTCAAGATGACGTTGTGCCCATGAGCCCCTTGCGCCGCCGCATCGCTGAGCGCTTGGTTGAAGCCCAGCAAAACGCCGCGCTGCTCACCACCTTCAACGAAATTGACATGAGCAATGTCATGAACCTGCGCAAAACCTATCAAGAGGATTTCAAAGCGCGTTACGAGATCAAACTTGGCTTTATGTCGTTTTTTGTGAAAGCTGCCATCGACGCCCTTAAGCTCATTCCACAAATTAACGCCGAAATTCGCGGCACGGACATCGTCTATCACAACTACTACGATATTGGCGTGGCCGTGAGCATGAAAAAAGGTCTCATTGTCCCAGTGATTCGTAACGCGGAAAGACTCAGTTTTGCTGAGGTTGAAATGGCCATCAGCGACTTTGGCAGACGCGCGCAGAGTAATAAAATTAGCCCCGAAGAACTCCAAGGTGGCACCTTCACCATTTCTAACGGTGGTGTGTTTGGCTCGTTAATGTCTACGCCGATTGTGAACCCACCGCAAAGTGCCGTTCTGGGCATGCACAGTATTCAAGAACGCCCGGTTGCCATTAACGGTGAGGTCGTCATTCGCCCGATGATGTACGTGGCGCTTACCTACGACCACCGTATTGTAGATGGACGCGAAGCTGTTACCTTCCTCAAACGCATTAAAGATGCTGTTGAGGCACCCACGAGGATGTTGCTCGAGGTCTAAACCTCATCTAGATTGACACTACTAAGGCATCTTCTAGATTGTTAGAGGATGCCTTTTTACATGCTGCTTCATCTTCAAAGTTCACATCAGCCTCTCTATGAAAGCATCCATCAAGCACCGAGCGTACTAACCCAACATCACACCTTCCTCGAGACAGCATCAACATGTTGCCTTAAAATCTCCTGTGCCAGATACTTTCTAAGGTCAGGTGATGTCACTGTAGACAAAATCAGCCCCAAAACGTACATACTCAGACGGTTCAAATCCGCCTCAGATGTATAGTAATAAGCATATGAGTACTCACGATATTCTTGTTATTGGTGCGGGCCCTGGCGGCTACGTGGCGGCGATTCGCGCGGCGCAACTTGGCTTTGATGTGGGTTGTGTTGAAAAAGAGCAAGCCCTCGGCGGAACCTGCTTGCGAATTGGTTGTATTCCCAGTAAAGCTATGCTCGAGTCCAGCGAGCGCTATCATGACGTGCAACAAAGCTTTGTGGATCACGGCATCAACGTTAGCGGTGTAGAGCTTGACTTGAGTAAGATGCTCTCCCGCAAAGACAGCGTGGTCAAAAGTAATGTCGACGGCATCGACTACTTGTTTAAGAAAAATAAAGTGACGCGCTATTTGGGGACTGCCCAACTTGCGGGTGGCGGTAAGGTTACTATCAGCAACAGCGATGGTACGCAGGAAGTCTCTGCGAAGCACATCATTATTGCGACGGGCAGCACGTCGTCAAGTTTTCCCGGCATGGAGCTAGACGGCGACAAAATTGGCACAAGCACCGAGGCGCTCGCATATGACAAGGTTCCTGAACACCTGGTGGTGATTGGCGCAGGCTACATTGGGCTCGAGCTTGGTTCAGTTTGGAAGCGTTTAGGCGCAGAGGTTACAGTCGTTGAATACCTTGACCGGATTATGCCCACCATGGACGCTGAGATTGCCAAAGATGCCCTTAGAAGTTTCAAAAAGCAAGGACTCAAGTTCAAACTAGGCTGCAAAGTGACCGCTGCCAAAGTTCAAGATGGTAAATGTGTTGTTGAAATTGAAGGGCAAGACGCCATTAACTGTGACCGCGTGCTGGTTGCGGTGGGGCGTCGTCCAAATACTGGAGGGCTTGGGCTCGAGGCAGTGGGCATCACCCCAGACAAGCGTGGCTTTATTCCCGTTGACGATCACTTTCAAACGCAAGTTCCCGGCGTCTACGCCATTGGCGATGTGATTGGTGGCGCCATGCTCGCCCATAAAGCTGAGGAAGAAGGCGTGGCCTGCGTTGAAGGCATCGCCGGGCAACCTGTGCATGTGAACTATGGAGCAATTCCGGGTGTGGCTTACACTGAGCCGGAGATTGCCTCAGTTGGCAAGACTGAAGAAGAACTTAAAGATGCTGGTGTGGACTACAACAAAGGCATGTTCCCATACAGCGCCAACGGACGGGCACGGGCTCTGGGTCATACTGAAGGTAAAGTTAAGATTCTGGCAGATGCTAAAACCGACCGCGTACTCGGTGTGCACATCATTGGACACCGGGCGGGCGATTTAATTGCTGAGGCTGTGGCTGCTATTGAGTTTGCGGCTAGTGCTGAGGACATCGCCCGAACCAGTCACGCACATCCGACGCTGGCAGAGACGATTAAAGAAGCTGCGCTGGCGGTGGATGGGCGGCCGTTGCATATTTGAGGTTGAGGTGATGGCTCGAGTCTCACCTGACTATATCTGAGGCTCGAGCCACTATCTCTCACTTGCTCTCTAGCAGATGATTACGCTGTTCTGTACAAAGGTATCCGCACGTTAATTTTGATATCTTCCATCGTGATGAACACGTGCTTCTTAAAATGATGAATCTGAGCAACAATCTCATTAAACTATTTCCGAGCTTGCCCTATCACATCGTTATTACATGACACCTAACAAGCTACTCATTCCGGCCCGTACACTTTTTGTTCTAGCCATCATCATCATGGGGTTTGCGTTGGGTCTTGCTACGAGCGTCATCTTCAACAGCAAACCGCGTATGCAACGCTTACAAGCTGAAGGCACAGTTTATGATGCAGGTATCATCTTCAAAAGTACCGACACATATTCTTGTGGGCGCACTCGCTGCACCAGCTACATCCTGCACGTTATGTTTCGCATTCCACCAGAGCCTCAGACGGAAACTGTTGAGCTTGCCCCAAATATGTCTATTGAGATGCCTGTGATTGCGTTTGGTGAGATGCATTCTACTGAAATTGAAGTACCTCGACGTGTTTACAGACGTGTGCAAGCTGGTGACGATGTAGACGTTCTTTATCAACCCGCTCAGCCTGAACATGATCTACCCGAAGCAACCGTCTTCGCAGAAACTGCCCTCAACTGGAATGCTTGGCGGGGCGGTTTGGGGTTTAGTATTCTGCTCGGTTTGTTAGCGAGTTGCTTTTTTGCAGGTTACTGGGGACTTAAACGACACGTTGAAGAACTTTGGCAGCAGCTTCAAGTAGCCCAGCAACTTGAAGGCTCGAGCTAACCCACCTTTCTTTGTATGCATCAAAACGATGTATTGAACCAGTAGAACAACACGCCACCATCAACACATCAAACTGAGAATGTTGATAGCGGCGTGCTTTTTAAATGAGGTTGCCATCAAATGGTCAGAATTTGATTAACAGCCTAGGGCATAACTGTGAAAACGATAACTCTAGGACACGCTTACTCAGTCGTATTACCTTTGAGAATGTTGATCCGCTTTTTGATAATCCGCTTCATCTCATTGCGGGCAGGTCCGAGTAGTTTCCGTAAATCTATAAGCGTTGGATTATCTTTTAAGTTTTCCCTGACGGCTGTCGTTGCGGCAATTCGCAGGTCGGTTCCGACGTTCACTTTGGTCATTCCATGGCTTACAGCTTTGTGAATGTCCTCATCGTGAATCCCAAATGCATCTTTTAGGTCGCCACCCACGGCGTTAAACCGCTGAACGAGGTCTTGTGGAATCCCACTAGCACCGTGCATCACGAGTGGATTTGGCACGCGCTCGGCAATCTCCGCAATGCGCTGATGGTGAATAAAAGGCCGCCCAATGCCTTTGTTAGGTCCGTGCGACGTGCCTACAGCGATGGCGAGGTAGTCAGCGCCTGTGTTTTGCACAAATCGAGCTGCTTCATCTGGACTGGTCAGCGCAGCCTCATCTTCAGACACGACTATATTTTCTTCAATACCGCCCAAACGCCCGATTTCAGCCTCTACCGAAATGCCCACAGCGTGCGCTGCTTCGACAACTCGCTTGGTTTCCACCGTGTTCTGGGCTTCGTCTTCGTGAGATTTGTCAATCATGACGGAGGTAAACCCCCAGCGAAGACACTTCAAGCAAATTTCATAAGAGGAGCCGTGATCTAGGTGAACGGCAACAGGAACGTGCGCTTGCTTCGCTTCGTGAATCACCATATCAACGAGTTGTGACTTGCCGTAGGAAACCGCGCCCTCTGAAAGTGCTAAGAAAACGGGGCTCGAGGTCTCTTCAGCTGCCTCGAGCACGGCTTGGGTGATCTCCATGTTGTCTGTGTTGAATGCCCCAACGCCGTACTTACCATCGCGAGCAGGTTTCAAAATGTCTAGTCCAGGAACGAGTGGCATGACGACTAGCATACCTTGCTAACTTAGGCC
>JBCCOX010000340.1:0-5762 GCA_039025155.1 Deinococcota bacterium
AAACATAATGATGGCACCGCCAACCAGCGCTAACCATATGAGTATGGAGGTTAATCTCGAGCGCGTAGGAGCACTTAAACGAGGTCGGGTTTGTGGATGAGCTTGAGCAAGTGCCATTAAATCCTGCCGCCTTCATTAGAAAGTCGCCACTGAATGAGCGTAATCGACATAATAATCGCCATAAATACCAATCCAATTGCACTCGCGTAGCCAAAACGCTGCGTCTGAAAGGCCGTGTTGTAAATGAAAATGGTGAGGACCGTCGTGGCATAGCCGGGTCCACCGTTGGTCATAATAAACACCAAGTCAAAAGCCTCAAACGAGTAGATGATATTGAGAATAAGCAGCAAAAAGGTCGTTGGTTTGAGAAGCGGCACGGTGATGTGCCAAAACTGCTGCTGGGGCGACGCACCGTCTAAACGGGCAGATTCAACAAGTTCATTGGGGATTGATTGCAACCCCGCCAAATAGATAAGCATATTGAAGCCCAACCGAATCCACACTGTGGTGATGATAACGGTGAGCATGGCGTTTTCACGGCTGGTGAGCCACCTGACCCGCTCGAGCCCCACACTCTCTAGCAACTTGTTGATAATGCCAAAACTGTCGCCAAAAATCCAACCTGCGGTGGTGCCAGTTGCTACCGCCGAAATCACAAACGGCAAAAAATAAATTGTCCGAAGAAACGCGCGCCCGCGCAAGTTTTTGCGGTTTAACCCTAGCGCGGTGAGTAAGCCCAGTGCCATGCTTAGCGGTACAACCCCCGCACTGTAAATAAGGGTGTTTCTAAGCGAAAGCCAAAACAGTGTATCCCCAAAAATGCGCCGAAAATTTTTAAGTCCGGCAAATTCAGGCTGGCTGATGCCGTTCCATTCAAAAAAACTCATGTAGGCTGCATACAAAATGGGTATGAGTACCCACAAGGCAAAAATAGACACCGTAGGTGCAATAAACAAATATGGTGTAAGTTTGCGTTGATTGTTACGCCACCAGTCTTGCAGATTAGCTGAACGCTGCCGAGGTTTAGACAGCGCCATCGTATACCTCAGGATTAGATATCTTGTAATCAAACACGGAGTAGTAAACCATACATCCTCCCAAACTGACATCCAGACAAAAGTGTGTATAAGCCAGTCTTAGACGGAGTAGATGCCTCTTTAGAGATGACATTGACATCTCTTGGATTCAATGGCAAGAAAAACCGTCAAAGACGTAGAAAATCGAGCTGTATTCAAGTCACAGTCGCAAAACCTTGTCAAAAAGTTAGCTAATAGCTTTGACCTCAACGAATCTTGTATCAAACACCTTGAAAACAGCCAGATATTGATGTTGCCTCGAGCCCACTCAGCAACATGATAGGACTCGAGGCAACATCAAGCTTGATTTATTGATCGGCTAAAATAGCCGTGATTTTGTCGTGGATATTTTGGGCTGTGCGCTCAGCAGATTGTACGCCTACAAACGCAAGGTCAAGTTCATCTGCCATAGCTGTGGCCAGTTGTGGGAAGATAGGCAGTCCTTGAACAGCCGCGTGGTGAGCATCCACCGTGGCAGCGACCTCAGCAAAGAGCAGCATTTGCTCGTTAAATTCTGGGTACTCGAGCCCTTCTAATGACGAATTGCGGACAGGGTTAAAAAAGGCTTCTGAGGCAAACCGACGCATGTTGTCCGTGTTGGTCATAAACTTAATAAATTCTGCGGCGATCTCCGGGTGATCACTGTCTTTGGTTACGGAAAATCCGTTGCCACCCAAGTCCGCATCTTGACCGTTCTCGGTACACGGCAAATAAGTCACGTCCCAACCGTAACTGAGCATGTTTTCACGCAGCGAAGGTAAGTGCCAACTGCCGGAGATAAAAAAGGCAATGCTGCCATTAATAAATAACTCTTCTGCGCGTTCAGAAAGTTTCATGCTGGTGCTTAATGGCGTTAATCCGTCGTCGTACCAAGACTTGGTCCAAGCAATCGTCTCAACAGCGGCGTCAGAGTCCATCACAGATGCCGTCAGGTCGTCATTTAAAACTTGGCCGCCATTACCGTACAAAAAGAGTAACCAACGCTTGGCATTCCAGAGGGCGGCATGGCCGTAGTCCGCATCGCTATTGTCCATAGCTGTGCGTGACAGCTCAGAAAACTCTTGCCATGACCAGCATTCGTCCATGCTTTGCGGCACACTGATACCTGCTTGATCAATATAATCAACGTTGTAAAAAAGCGCGTGCGTATCTGTCACAAAGGGGATACCAAAAGGTCGGTCGTCATAGGTGACAATTGTCCAAGCAGCATCAAAGAAATCATCTGCAAAGCCTTCTTCTAGATAAGGGCTTAAATCGATGGTGCCACCTGCATCTGCATAAAACGCAAAATCACCCACAAACCCTACACGAACAATATCCGGTGCACCACTTGCGGCAAGTTCAGCCACAACTTGGTCGCGGTAGCCTTGAGCTGGACGTTCAATAAGTTCAACGCTCACGCCTGGATTATCAGCTTCGAAAGCATCAATCATAGCGTTAAACAAGCTCATTTCAGTGCTGTTACCCCACGTCGCAAAGGAAATTTCTTGAGCCTGACTCAAACTAAACGTCACGCTAAATACAACTAAGGTTAGTGCAAGTTTTTTCATCATAGTAACTCCTGTCATCAAGCAATAAAAGCGCTAAGTTAACGGCTGTACATTCTTCTGATTGACCTCCTTTAAGCCTGTTGGGGCGTAAAAAGTTGATCTAAAAATGAGCAGATGATACACTTGATATTGATTTTTCAATCGCTTTTGTTGATTATTTAATCACTCATATCTTGCTTTGTCAAGCGCGTCACTTTGTCCACAACACGCAGTGATAGACCTTTGTATGTAAGATGATCGCCGTGTAAGAGGCTGTTTTTTGATAGCGTTGACAGGGCCAAAGTGAGTGCTATAGCTTGCAGATGCGTGGCTCAGCTAGTTTGCTTACACCATCACACAACTATAATATATAAGCTTACAAATAGAGAATGTGTATACAACATGAATAAACAAGAACGACAGAGTAAAATCCTTGAGACTGTCCGTGGGAACGGCGTTGATGTCCTCAGTACCCGCAACCTTGCTGAGGTTTTTGATGTTTCAGAAATCACTATTCGGCGGGATTTGCAAGACCTTGCCAGCGAGGGACTTATTCAACGTCAGCATGGTGGGGTAAGCACACCTCAAGTTCAGCCTGCCACCCTAACCCAAGTGGGTATTCTGCTAGCCTCCCGGCATGGCAAATTTAGCCATCCTTTTTTTAATAAGTTGCTCGAGGGGGCAGATAGCAAACTGCAAGACCTCAGCTTACATGCTGCGTTTGTTAAAACCTTTGCAGAGGTAGATACACCTGAGGCAGTGGAAATGCTCTTAAAACAACATCCCATAGAAGGGCTTATGGTCTTTGGTGGTCTGAATAGTGAGCGTGTAGCGCGTTGGCAAACCCATGTGAAGCACATTGTGATGGCAACACCACAACTTCCCGGCTTTGATTGTGTGGTGATGGATGGTTACAACGGCATTCAGCTTATGATTGATCATCTGATCAGTCTAGGCTACACACGACTTGGGTTTATTGTAGGGCGCAGCTTGTCCGGGCAATTGGACGACCGTTTGGAAGGTTACTTGGCAGGACTTGCCAAGCACCAGCTCGAGGCTGACCCAGACCTGATTTTTGAAATGCCACACGAGCTCGAGCTGTTCCCTAGCAAAATTGGGCAACAAGGTGCCGAGCAATTTATGAGCTCAACCACCCCACCTGAGGTGATCGTTTGCGCATCAGATATGATTGCGCTTGGCGTTATGCAGTGGCTCAGGGATAACAACTACCGCATTCCCGAAGACGTAGCTGTCACAGGGTTTGATGACATTTCTGAAGCTAGGCGTACCTTTCCACCGCTAACAACCGTAAAAGTCTATAAAAAACTGATGGGGTCACTGGTTGCTGAGCTATTAAAACGCCGCATTGATAATCCAGATGATCCTACTATTACAACCATGACGCCGTGTTCTCTTATCGTACGGCACTCCTGTGGTAGCAATTAGATGATGCCAGATAAGTACGCTGAGCAGGTCGTAACGCCGTGGTTTTTGCAAAAGCGGTTTGAAGCGCTTTACATCCATGACGACAATGGCCGCATCCTACACATCAACCAATGGTACGGCGGGCAAGCCCCACGATTTTGCCTTATGCGAAGTTTACAGGCTATAGCTTGGCGTTACCGAGCTGATGTACCTGATGAGCTGTGTCAAGAATTAACACAGCTTTGTCAGAATGAACCCGCTGAACTGACACGCTTACCTAAGTATTTTGAGGCTTACCTCGAGCTACTTGGCAGTCACCAGCCCGTTACAAAGCATTGGTCAGGACCAGCTTACTTTTGTCAGCAAGCATCTCAGACCGATAACAATACCGTCAACATCAGCGCGGATAATGCACATCTACTCAAAGATCATCTAAATGATTGGTCGGAAGATGTTCCTCATGTGCAACCTTTTATCGCAGCGGTAAAGGATAGCATCGCAGTAGCTGTGTGCTCGAGCGTACGCAAAACAGATGTCCTACACGAAGCAGGTGTGGAAACCGCCTCAGCTTACCGCCGTCAAGGATACGCCAGTAAGGTTGTTACTGCTTGGGTCAATGCTGTGTTAGCACTTGATGCCTTGCCCGTCTACAGCACGTCGTATGAAAATACGGCCTCAATGGGCATCGCTGACAAACTTGGTTTTGAGCAGTTTGCTGTCGATTTTCACGTGAGTTAAGTGCTTTAGACATCTTTAATGCTATTACCTTGAGACCATTATCAACAAGGAGACCCCAGAAAAGAGACGTATGTCAGAGATGCAAACACTACAACAGCGCATTGCAGCACAAAGAGCACAACGCGGGTTTGTTACTGATCCTCTTAAAATCCATATTTTGCTCACTGAGGAAGTGGGCGAGGTTGCTAAGGAGCTCAAGCGTACTTGGTCTAAGAATTACGATGATTTTAATCAATCCCAGTTAGCTGATGAAATTGCGGACGTTTTTGTACTTTTAAGCGCGCTTGCCTCGAGCTTTGAGATTGACATTGCTAGTGCCGTTGAAACAAAGTTTTTTGAAAAAGATGCTGACCGCACTTGGAACACCGCAAAGACAGAGGCTCCTACAGACAGCCGTTCATCTCATTAAGATTCGCCCAAGCGTGCTCTACTCACTTCAAACATGTACTAAGACGAAAACCGAGTAGACTTTAGCACATGCCAGTTGGCGCATGTTTGAACGTCCCTCGGCATCTTAATTATGAATGAACCTACTGATACCCCATTACCAGCAGAGACATCACCTGATGCAACAGAACTAGTTAACGACACAGCAACCAGCCTCGAGGCACTTTTGGCTGAAGGCGATCAGCCTTACAGCATAGTTGAGCGTGATGGCGTTCACTACACCATTTTAGGAACGGCTCACGTTTCCAAAACCAGTGCCGACGAAGTAAAACGGCTCATTGATAGCGGCATGTTTGACACAGTAGCTATTGAGCTAGATGCCAACCGCTATGCCACCTTGGCTGAACCTGAGCGTTGGGCTAAGCTTGATTTGTTTAAGGTCCTTAAAGAAGGTAAAGCAGGCGTGCTGGCCTCGAGCCTCGCCCTAGGTGCGTTTCAGCAGCGCCTCGCCGATCAACTTGGTATTCGCCCCGGCGAAGAAATGCGGGCTGCTATCAGTGAAGCCAAAGCTAAAAACTTACCTTTACTCCTCATTGACCGAGATGTT
>JBCCOX010000341.1:0-5724 GCA_039025155.1 Deinococcota bacterium
CAACGCCAGTGTTGTCTGGGAAAATGCCTTCGGTGCCACCTACAATGTAAACCGTACCGCTGTCGGTAACCGCTATCGCCCGGCCGTTTTCACTTTCTAAAGTGCCAAATTGTTCATTGCGAACGGATTGTAAATTAGCATCTAACACCATCATAAACACGTCGTTACTACCTGCGTTGCCAAAGCTAGCACCATTGGCATCAGTTAAGCTGCCTTGGGTAAAGCCTGTTAGGTAAAGTTGCCCGTTGGTATCTAGCGCCATACCTTCAGCAGTGTCGAAGGCGTCTGTGCCAAATTGCTCGAGCCGCTTGGTGATGCCGTTTTCATCAAACTGAATCACAAATACGTCGTCGCCGCCAGCACTCGTCATCCCGAAAAGGCCCTGAGTCACGCCCACGCCGTAGACGTTCTCTACACCATCGGTCACGAGGCGGACAATGGCGTCGTTGCGCTGGGTTCCAAACTGAAACACAAAGTCCAGCACACCCACAGGCGTAATTTTGGCAATAAAACCGTCGCGCGTGCCCGCGTGTTGGTTACCGGGCATAGCACCTTCAGCACTGCCGCCAACAAACACGCTGCCGTCACTGCCGATGGCTAGCGCAGTGGCGACATCATCCCGGAACGAGCCAAACTGCACAGTAAAACGTTCGTTGCCATTACTGTCAAAGGACTTCACAAAGACATCACTGCCGCCTGCGGACGCTTGACCGGGGAACTCCAAGCGCGTAAAGCCAGCCACAAAGATATTGCCGCTCGCATCTACTGCAACAGCACTTGCACCATCGTCTAAGTTGGTCCCAAACTGGCTGCGAAAACGCTCGTTACCAGCAGCATCAAACGAGACTAAAAAGGCGTCGTTAATGCCTAAGTTAGTCGCCGCCAAATCACCTTCGGTACCGCCTACAACATAGCTATTTCCGGCGCTATCTACAGCCACGGCACTGGCAGCATCTCCCCGATTGGTGCCAAACTGCACTTCATAGAGGGTCTCACCTTGTGGGGTCAGGCCAGTTATAAACGCATCACTGCCGCCAAGGTGCTCATTGCGAGGTAGCGCGCTTTGGCTAAAGCCCACGATCACCACGTTGCCATCTGGCGTAATGGCGAGGTCGTTGGCGAGGTCGGTTTGACTCGAGCCAAACTGCCTTAAAAGTGTCTGAGCCGGGGCAATCGTTAAACAGGTTAGCAAGATACTTAAACCTACAGCACGTACAAAAGAGGGCGACTCGAGCCGTTGAGTTACATTCATGTTGCACACTCCAATCAAGCGTTAATGACTGCCAGTTAAAACCAGCAGCGGGGAGTATCACCGTATATCACCGTGCATTGTAAAGAGCATGTGCTTAAAAGCACGTGATGAATATCGGATTTGTGTGCTTAATGATGTGTTCATGCGGGTTCCGGCGCAAGCAGCACACTTAAATCAAGCTCAGCAGGAAGGTTGATGCCGAACTTCTCTGTCAAAATCTGACGGTATTGCACTTCTGAACTGATGATGTCCTCTTGTTTAGTTTGTGTGCGCCAGTCGGTGGTAATGAGCCGCCCGTTCGAGATGGTGATGCGACCTGTGTCGGTTGCCATACTGCAAACGCTTTTTTGGGTAAAGGTAGATGCGCTCGAGGTCTGCTGGTACTCACACATCTCCACAAAATCTGTGAGTTGATAACTCTTTAAACTAAACGTGTACTGCGGCGCTGGTGTCTCGTTAGGTTTCGCACGCCATAACGTGTAACCATCACCATCTGGCGTGAGGTGATAGGTTCCGTTTGCTTGAGGTTGTACGCCCTCAGTAAGTGTCAGCGGTTCTACAAAGGAGTCGCCAAAGCCAACATCTACCAGTAGCGGGTCAGCAAAGCCATTGATTAGAAGAAGTAGATGGTCAAACGGTGGGCCAAAGTCAGTGCCGTTGTGGACTCTGCCCGCCAACATCTGCACGTCATAGCCTAATGACCTTAACAACCAAGCAAACAGCCCGTTTAACTCATAACAAAAGCCACCTCGCCGCTGCTCAACAAGTTTGGTGTAAAGATGTGCGGGCGACAAATCAATGTTGCGTTTTAGAGGAATATCTAAATTTTCAAACGGCACATGCTGCAAGTGGTTAAGGTGTAAGGTCTTGAGCGTGTTTAGGCTCACATCGTAGCAGTTAACACTGCCAAACCGTGCCAAATAACGATCAACGTCCATGCTTCAGATTACTCAAAAATTGCAGGAAATCTTGCTGTACGAGCTTCATCAACGCATAGCTATAACTAGGTGTTGATGATACAGGTCAGGAGATTGACATCATCAAGTTATATTGACACCATAAAGTTATAACGTTATGATGTTTAAAATTAGCATGCTTAGCTTGTGAAAGGCATTCGCTCGAGGCTGTTCATACTCATATCAGGTTACGTGTCTAACGCATTTAGTTGATGCCTTCTTAATACAGACAATACCTAATGCTATTAACTGATTGACATCTACAGTGCGCCACACTGTTGCCATCAAACGCCATCAAACGCTAACCCTCGCTAATTTGTGATAGACAACACTATGAGCCAAAAACGACCAACGACACTTACCAATTCAGCACAGCCTCAGCAGGCAAGTCACCTTGTCCGCAGCAGCAAAATACCCATTTACCATCAACTTTATGAAATTTTGCGCGACCGCATTTTGTCCGGGGAGTGGCAAGCGGGCGACCTACTGCCGCCTGAACCAGAGTTGATGACCACGTTTGACGTAAGCCGCATCACCGTGCGTCAAGCTGTGGAACTGCTGTCCAATGAAAACCTCGTTTACAAACGGCGCGGCAAAGGCACCTTTGTGTCCATGGCGACGCTCAAAACGGATGCCAGCCGCTTAGTGGAATTTGAAGATGACATGCGTGGGCGCGGCTTACAACCCACTAGCATTGTGCTTACAACTGAGGTTGTTAACGTGTCGCGCGTCACCGCTGAAAAGATGAACATTGAAGTCGGCGACGAACTTGCGTTTATTAAGCGCCTACTTCTAGCCAATGGTGAGCCTATTTCTTTAGAAGAAATTTACCTTGTCCACAAGTACTGCCCCGGTATTTTAGAAGCTCATGACTACGCCAAAGAGTCGCTTTATGAGGTACTCGAGCAAACTTACGACATTCGCTTTACCCGCGCCGAGCAAACTATTTCTGCGATGGTTGCGCCCGACCACTTGCAACATCAACTCAGCATGTCCACCAGTGAAGCCCTGCTGTTTATTGAACGCATCACCTACTGCCAACGCGAACGCGCGGTGAAATTTCGGCGTAGCCACTACCGTGCAGGCCGCTACGCACTGCAACTTGCCTTAAAACGCTAGGAATCACCCCAGCTCGCGCTTAGCTTGCTAGGTCAAGACCGCAGTCGTAGTCAACCCTTAAAAGACATTTTGGCTGATGCGGGTGTTGGCAAAGGTACAACTGGGTGTGATTGGCTGGACGTACTTTGGGCAGCAGGAGACGGACAGCCCGCAGACGTGGCTCGAGCTAGATGCCGTTAGCATCTGCACCTCACCGCGCAGCCGCATGCCGCTGATCTAAGCTGCAGCTGCGCGAGGCTTGCCCATGTTTATCGAAAAGCCGTGGGCAGCTAACCTCATTCAAGCGCACGCACTCACCAAGCTAGCTCAAACGCACAACGCCAACATCATGCTGGGCTTTAGTTTCCGCTTTCATCCCGCCGCAGTGCGTTTACAAGAACTCGTTAATGGCAACCTCGGCAAAGGCTTGTTACTCACCGGTGAGTATCTGTTTGACTGGTTACCCGACGCTGATAATTGGCTATGGGATAAAAATAACGGCGGCGGGTTTTTTAACGAAAACTCGTGCCATCTACTAGATAACCTGAGTTCGATGTTTCCAAATAATCAGAAATGCGTCTCTGACACATATAGTGGTGTAGCTATAAAAACCATCAGCTCTTGAACGAGCAGCATTTAGGCTATATAGGCTTATGTTTGACGTATTTCAGAACATAATTTCTCCGATAGCCACGCAAGACGTGTCTCTGACACACATTAACTCCGAACTCAGGTTAGATATGGTGTGTGCGCTGTTAGTTGAGCCTGTTTCAGTAGTTGCCAAAGGCGTCAACGAACACGGCAGCCCGTCGGCAGAAGTGGCCCTTGTCACCATCACTTTTGAGGGCGGCGCACTCGCTAGCGTGTTATTAGGCGGTCTAGATGTGGCGGCTCATAAAGATTATCCACGGCTAACGCTCATCACCCAAAACGGGCAAGCTATCTTGCGCGGACGTGAGCACATTTGGAAAAGCCTCACCTGGGCAAGGCGTGAAGACGCAACAACGCAAACATTTAGTGCACCGCCCGAAGCCCTTGGGCACACCCGTTACAGCCATGCGCTCAGTCACTTCGTGAACTGTGTTCAAGTGGGGATGCCCTTTGCAGCAACAGTGGCTGACGGCGTACGGGCAATTAAGCTGGCAACGGCCATCTATGCGTCACTTGATAGCAATCAGGAAATCAACTTGGAGGAACTATGAGATTAGGGCTCGAGGATGTCATCAACAGGTAGTGATGCTCGAGCAAACATCAAAAAAGGGGTAGCGCGTCTGCCCTACCCCATCAGGTTCTACCAATTTTGATGCTAAAGCGTTACCAGCCTCGAGCCGCTAGCAGTTCTTCTTGCGGCAGGGTGTCAATGTTGATGCCGACCATAGCCTCACCCAACCCACGTGATACATCTGCCAGCACGTCTGGGTTATTGTAGTGGGTGACAGCTTTCACAATGGCTTGTCCGCGCTGGGCAGGGTTGCCAGATTTGAAAATACCAGACCCTACAAACACGCCGTCCATCCCCAGTTGCATCATCAGGGCAGCATCAGCAGGGGTAGCCACACCACCAGCCGCAAAGTTTACGACGGGCAATTTGCCGTTTTCATGGACGTAACGCACCAACTCGTAAGGTGCTTTCAAGTCGCGGGCAAAGCTCATCAATTCTTCAACTGGCATGCTTTGCACTTGACGAATAGCGCCCATAATCGTGCGGGCGTGGCGCACAGCTTCGACCACATTCCCCGTACCTGCTTCACCTTTGGTGCGAATCATACTAGCACCTTCACCGACGCGGCGTAAGGCCTCACCAAGGTCTTTAGCACCACAGACAAACGGCACGGTAAACGCATGTTTGTCAATGTGGAAGTTTTCGTCAGCGGGGGTGAGTACTTCGGACTCATCAATAAAGTCCACACCGAGCGACTGCAAAATTTGCGCTTCGACTAGGTGACCGATGCGGGCTTTCGCCATCACCGGAATCGACACCGCATTAATGATGCCGTCAATCATGTCTGGGTCAGACATTCTCGCTACGCCACCTTGCGCACGAATGTCTGCAGGAACGCGCTCGAGCGCCATCACAGCGGTTGCGCCAGCGTCTTCGGCAATGCGGGCTTGCTCAGGGTTGACCACGTCCATAATGACGCCGCCTTTGAACATTTCCGCAAAGCCAGTTTTAACGCGCAGCGAGCCAATCATGCTGCCATTCGATGTGCCGTTGGATGTGCCATTTAAACTACCGTTATCACTCATGTGTCTTACCTCCTTAACACTGGGTTCTATTGTGTCTCAGAGTGTGCGTAGAAACAAGCTGCGCAAGTAACAGTTGAGTACAAGTTGCCTATTTTTGTAGGCATCATATGACTTTTTCTCTACGATATAGCATTAATGAAGTAAGCTACTATTAGTTAATCACAAAAGTTC
>JBCCOX010000342.1:0-5716 GCA_039025155.1 Deinococcota bacterium
CATGTATGTTATTGGTGATGAGCCAGACTTAATTGGGCGGCGGGCGTATTATCAGCAGCATGACGTGTATTTGTATCCGCTGACGCTAACCCCAGAGGATGCCCAAAGCTTGCTGAAGGTCATGTTTGAAGAAGCCAATAAGCTCCTCAAGAAGCCCATGTTTTACAACACCCTAAGTTATAGCTGCACAAGCCATTTGTTTAGATTGTTTAATCGCGCACAACAAGGCTTAATTCCCTTGCGTTTTGGCACCATTGTGCCTGGCTATAGCGATCAGATGCTTGTTGACCAAGGACTCATCGACAGTTATAAAGATAGCCTGCACAAGGTGTTTTACATCTCTGATATTGTTCAAGACATCATCACAACTAATTCCGATGCCTTCGCTGACACTGCATTTTCTCAGACCATCCGCAAGCAACTACCTCGCCAAAATCTCGCATACCCTAATGTGGAATAATGCGCTTGGATAATCTATCGTTTTTAGAGGAGTTTAACTCTACACCTATGGACGAACATCTGTTCCACAGGTATTACGAACGCCCTGCCATGCTGATGCGTTTAGAGCCTGCTGTCACAACTGCCAAGACATTGCTTGATGCTGGCTGTGGCAGTGGGGTTTACAGTACTTGGGCATATGCTCGAGGATTGCAGGTTACTGCTGTAGACAAAGAACTTGGTGATGTTGAGGCTCCTTACGCCTGTATTTGTGCTGATTTAACCAAGCCATTACCCTTAGCCGATCACACGTTTGATGTGATTGTCTGCGCGCTTGTGTTGCAGCAACTGCCTTCGCTCGAGGTCTGTTTAAATGAATTTAAGCGGGTACTCGCCGTCAAAGGCAAGGTGCTTATCTCCGTGCCGCACCCGTTTGAAACAATGACAGCAGCTAACAAGTATTTTGAGCTTGTTGATACAAGGCCACAAGCATCACATAGGCGTTATCATCGCAGTTTGCAAGCTTATTTTAATGCCTTTCAGCAAGCTGGGTTAACAGCAGTTGACATTGCTGAGCCGCAGCCAACGGAATTGCTCGAGCAAGCCGCCCCAGAGCTTTATCACACACTTAACACACGTCCGGGATTACTCATCTTTGAGCTGACAGCATAAAGTATTAAAAAACCCCCGCAACAGGTGCGGGGGCAAATGGTTCTGAGAAACTTAGCTTAGAAGGTTACTGTGTAAGCAACACGGAATGCTTGTACAGAGTTTTCTT
Source organism: Deinococcota bacterium (assembly GCA_039025155.1). Classification (GTDB taxonomy): domain Bacteria; phylum Deinococcota; class Deinococci; order Deinococcales; family Trueperaceae; genus JBCCBI01. The sequence goes on from JBCCOX010000342.1 coordinate 1,217, forward strand.
CTACGCTTACGTCGTTAAGGGTACGGTAGTTTTCATACGCACCCCAAGCAATTTCTAAGTCGTAGTAGTTCCAGATGATTTCGTAACCATAGGTTTCTTGCTCAAACCCATTATTAGCATCACCATCTGAAATGTCGGTCGCGTTGTCACCTTCACCGGTGAGGTTAGTTTCATTCTCAAAGTTGGTTGAGGTGTAGAAACCACCACGGATGGTAAGTTCGCTGTTGTCGAAGAAGAAGCGGTTGAAGTTTACACCGGCCGAGATTTGGAACTCATCAGCAGTGTAGTCTTCGTTGGCTGGATCTGTGTTGTGATCGGAAGCTTCAAAGCTGCGGTAGTTAACCACACCCACTAAGCTTGGGCTAAGTGGAATATCTAGTGGTTCAGTTTCGATACCAGTACCTACTAAGAACTCGAGTTCACTGTCAAAGGCATCAGAATCTGGGTTGCCAAAGGTGTAGTCAAGTTCAAAGTAAGGCGTGATGTTAATAAATGACACATCTAAGCTGTAGTCAAGCTCAACGGTGATGTTAGTGGTATCAAGACCAGCGTTGACGAGTGCAAATTCTGCCTCGAGGTCGAGGTTGTCAATAAGTGCATTATCAGCACTACCGTCGTGGCGAAGTCCACCACCTACACGAGTCTCATAAACATCGTCGCGCTCGTAAATATCATCGAAGTCAACGAAGCCAGCATCATTCGGTGAGCCTTCGGTACGACCACCATCGTTGGCATCTACAGCATCACCTTCGATAGATACTTGCTCGAAGAAACCGTACGCAGAGAAACCAAGGAAGATGTTGGCTTCAGCACCTACACCAAAGGCAGTAACTTCAACAGGTGTACCATCGTTCTTAAACTGAGCGCTATCGTCACCAGCTTCGTAGTAGTCAAAGTAACCGTCTACATCAAGAATAAAGATGCTTAAGTCTGCTGCGGCTTTGAAACCAGCTTGGTCAGTACCAAACGGATAGTCGTCGTCGTCAAACTCTAAGCCCTGCCAAGCGTTCACGCCGAAGATGTTTTCACCCGGAATGTCACGGTAGTTAACGGTAAGGCTGTTAAGGAAAGGAAGACCTTCGCCGTCGATGTCAGCAACAACATAGAAGACAGTTGATTCGAACTCGTCTTCTTCAGCTTCGGTAAGTAAGCCGCCGGTGTCGGTACTGCTGAACGCGAACTCAGTTTCTAGATCAATGAACGCAATACGTGCTTGCGCGTCCACACCAAGAACAGTTGTGGTGACGTTGTCATCATTGATTTCTGCGTTTTCACCTGCGTTGCGGTAAAGCTGGGCAAATGAAACACCACCAGAGAAACCATCAATTGGGCTCATGGTGCCACGAATAGCAGTGTAGTAGGTGTCCTCAAATGAGGTTGAGGTACCTGCACCAACACGTCCCAGTTGCTCAGCAACACCCAAGATAGGATCAACTGGGCCTTCGTCACCACGGACGCTTGAACGGAAGTCTTCGTCTTGGTCAGAGTCACCAAAGTCATCACTGTAGCCAACATCAATTTCACCATGTGCAAAGGTCAAGGTGGGGTTGAGGAAGCTCAAGAAGTCAGGTGAACCAGCCGTAGCAACGATACCGTCTGAAGATGCATCTTCAAAAATACCACCGTCGGTGAACGAATCATCGTAGAAAAGTTCAAACACGTAAGGTGTAAATTCAACGTCGGGTGAGTTGTCAGCAGCATCACCAAACTCACCGAATGAGAAGGTCAGTGGGTCACCACCAATAGGAGTAAAAGTAGTTGTAACACTGTCAATGGCAAGTTGAGCGTCGTCACCACCATCTAGGTTGTCACCACCTTCGTCACCACCGTCGAGTAGGTCACCATCAACTTCAAGATTAAGAACAACATCGAAGGTATTGAGTTGGTTAGGATCACCAGAAGCAATGCCAAATCCTAAGTTGAGGTCAAGTTCAACGCCAAGTTCACCCTCAGCATAGCCGTCAAAGTCTTCACGGTCTTCGGGCTCTTCGCCGTCGTCGCCTTCATCATCGTCTTCATTCAAGTCGTCTGAATCAGATGAGAAAGTGCTCCCTTGCCCTTCACCATAGAGTGAGTTATCGGTCATGACACGGCTGTTATCCTCACCAAAACCGTACACACGGTCAACGTCAAAGCTGCGCATTTGCGCATCAGCAAAGCGGCCCATGGTGTACTCGAGGAAGATTTCACCACTCACGGTAATAAGTTCTTCTTCAACAGCCGTGAGGCGTGCTTCAAGCGCGCTGATAGCAGCGTCTTGCTCAGCATCACTTTCTTCAAGCGCAGTGACGCGGCCGTCTAAAGCAACTTGGTTGCGGCGAAGCAAAATGACAAATTCACGAATGTTAGCGATGTCGTTGGCGTTGCGCTGAATGGCACCGTCAAAGCCAGAGACGCTGTCGGTAAGTGCGAGTACATCATCATTAAGAAGCCCAACAAGTTCGTTGAGGGCGTCAATTTCAGCACTGTTTTGGTCAACACGTGCAGACAGTGCTTCGATGAGCGCAAGGTTCCCTGCAGCGAGTGCAGCAGCTTCGTCAGCGGTAGCTTGAGCGCTAGCAACAGCGTCGAGTAGCTGATCGAGCTGGTTTTGTAAGGCCATGACGGCATCTGGACTCATACCCATAGCAGCATCGATAGCAGCTTCCAATGCCTCAATACGTTGTGTATTTGAGAGTACGTCCGAAGAGATGCCTTCAATTTGAGCACCTTGAGCAGCTACATCTGCAGCAAGTTCTTGGAGTGCGTTTCTGAGCGCTTCGATGTCTGCTTGGGTGAGTGCCATAGCTGCGTTCATATCTGCAGCGATAACGTCGAGCAAGCGGCTAATTACGAGCGCAGCTTGATAGCGAGTGAATGATTCATTTCCACGGAAGGTATTGTCCGGGAAGCCAATAATGATCCCTAGATCGGTGAGGCGGGTCACAGCGTCGCTCGCCCAGTGCCCGGCTGGAATGTCCGGGAAAGCTGGTGCTTGGGCAACACCTGTGCTGACCACACCTGCGATCAGGAGAGAAAGGATTACTTTTTTCATATCTTACCCCTTGAAAGTTAAAAATTTACTTTTCACAGTAAGACAGTGTGCGTTGTGATTGACGTGAGTGTCCGAGTTTCCTCTTTGTCAACGATATGCGTTGCTCGAGCCAATACTTTAACTAGAACCAACAAACACAAGAACTAGAACCAACAAACACAAGCAACAAACACGGCAGTCATTACTGAGGGACTTGCGTTCTACCAAAGCCGTTTCAAGACGTAACACCTCCTTTCAGGCGACTGTGGCGACATACAAATCCACTATGAGTATTTCATAGCTGGCTGGTGCTGTCAAATGCCTTGGCTATCGTTATAGAAGGCACTAACAAAGGAAATTTTGCACATGACAAGTCCCCCGCTTGGGGGATATTTTACAAACACCCAAAAACCCTGTCCTAGCGCAACTATCTAAAACCCTCCTTCAGTTCCTCATCAAATTCACATAGGGTAGGGAGAGTTATAAACAACATATTCATGAAGATGTTGTTTGAGTTACCATAATTGAGTTACTGTACGTTGTTGTGATGGGCAATTTGTATTACCTGATTAAAAGTCGTATTTGTTGAAAGTTGTTACACAACCTGCTTCAATTCTTCTCAACCAAATCTTGCTACCATAGACGGCATGGCACGACTAACTGTAGACACCGCTGAAGCGGTTTTAGATCAACCTTTTCAAGTTCTGGACAAAGGCTTTGTGCGTTTAGTAGATTACTTGGGTGGTGACGCGCGCATTGTGCAAGCCGCGCGGGTATCTTACGGAGATGGCACCAAAACCGTCCGCGAAGACGCTGGGCTCATTGATTACTTAATGCGCAACTGGCACACTAGCCCGTTTGAGCAAGTGGTGCTCACTTTCCACCTTAAAATGCCGGTATTTGTGGCCCGCCAGTGGTTGCGCCACCGCACCGCCCGCCTCAACGAAATTTCAGGGCGCTACAGCGTGATGCAGGACGAGTTTTATGTGCCGGACGAGCAGGATGTGCGCTATCAATCACAAGGTAATAAGCAGGGAAGTAGTGGTGATGATGTACCTGCTCACATTCAGCAACGCATTGCTGAGGAGTTTGCCAGCTCACAAACACGTGTGTACGGCGAGTACAGTGAGTTGCTCGAGGGTAACATTGCCCGTGAACTTGCCCGCATTAACTTGCCGTTAAGCCTTTACACCGAAATGTACTGGCAAATTGACTTGCACAATTTGTTCCACTTTTTGCGCTTGCGCTTAGATGACCACGCGCAGTACGAAATTCGCGTTTATGCTGAGGTGCTAGCAGACATTGCCAAAGCCGTTGCCCCACTTGCGTACAAGGCGTTTGAAGAGCATCGCCTCAACGCGCGCAATGTGTCTGGGGGAGAGCTCGAGCTACTTCGTGAGTGCATTGACACAACAAAACTTAAAAGCCTCTTAGAAAAAAGTGACTTGCGTCCCTCGAGGCAACGCGAACTCCTCGGCAAATTGGGG
>JBCCOX010000343.1:0-5680 GCA_039025155.1 Deinococcota bacterium
AAGTTGATGCTATCAACGTGCCACAATCAACGCAAAAACTGAATATGAACGACAAAGGCAACCTATCTTGATGACGAGGCTGCCTTTGTTTTGTATTGATGCTTTGTTGGATAATAGCAGGGTTTTAAACCTCGAGCAGTAGACTCTCCGGCGCTTCTAAAATCTCAATCAAGTGACTGGTAAACATAGCAGCTTCTGCACCGTCTACGATACGGTGATCAAACGAGGTGGATAAATACATCATCGGGCGCGCCACAATACTGTCATCTTCCAGCACAACCGGGCGTTTTTTGATGCGGTGAACACCTAAAATTGCCGCTTCATTCACGTTGATGATAGGAAAACTGAAAAGCCCGCTATAGGACCCAATGTTGGTGATGCTAAAAGTGCCATCGCGCACGTCGTCTGGGGTGAGTCTGCCAGCTCGAGCTCGTGCTGCAATCTCAATAAGTTCTTGACCGAGTTGCAATAAACCCTTTTTATCAACATCCTTAATGACTGGAATCAATAGACCTGTATCTGTCGCCACCGCAAGTCCAAAGTTGTAGTAACGGCGCATCACAATTTCGTCTTTTTCAACGTCCAAACTGGCGTTCATCATGGGGTAGGCGCGCAGGGCAGAGACCACGGCTTTCATAATGAACGGCAAATAAGAAAGCTTGACACCCCTCGCTTCTGCTCGTGGTTTTAACCTATTGCGTAGTGCCACCAGCCCGCTTACGTCAGCTTCATCCACGAGTAGCGTGCGCACGGTTTGCAAGTGGCTAGCCACCATCTGCTTGGCAATGGTGCGCCTTAGGCCGCGCATAGGCGTGCGTTCTTCCAACGCTTGATACGCTGCTGATACGCGCCGAGGTGTGCTGGGCACTTGTAAAGTTTGGTTGCGTTGGGCGATGTGTTTACGCACGTCTTCAACCCGAATGCGCCCGTTGGGGCCACTGCCGGGTACTTCCTCGAGGTTCAGCTTTTTATCTCTAGCGAGTTTGCGCGCAGCCGGCGCAGCAAGTACTTTTTTAGCACGCTTACGCTGGATTTGCATAGGTGCTTCATCTGCACCAGCAGTCGGTTCAAAAAAAACTGTCCCCTCACTTGCTGCCTCGTTAACAGGCTCAGCGTGGGTAGCCACAACACCATTAGGTTGCGGACTTACAGAGGTCTCAGTGTTGTGAGAAGGTGAGGCATCATAGACAGTATTTTCAGACGTGGATGACACTGCCGAAACTGCTATGGGCTGAGGCTGTTCTTGCTGAGGACTCTGCAAACTCCGTGAAGATGTCTGTGGGTGTACAGACAGATTTGAGGGTGCATGAGATGAAGATGCTTGAGCATTAGAATGTTCTAAGGAATTTGGAGACGCATTAGATACGCTATCAGCATCATCGAATAGCGCGATGGGCTTGTGGATTTCGACAATGTCGCCTTCAGCAACGAGTTGCTTAACAAGAATACCTTTGAAGGGACTCGGGATTTCGACTGTGGCTTTGTCGGTCATGACCTCGAGCAAGGGCTGGTCTTCCTCCACCGGACTACCCTCACTCACTAACCACGTCATAATCTCGCCTTCAACCACTGACTCCGCCAGTTCAGGCAGCAAAAACTCTTTAGGCATAACTCGCCTCGTTTACATTAACCATTGCAAACATCGTTGCGAACATGACAACCTCACGCCAAAACGTACCTTTAGTAATCAAGCACATATTGCACCGCTTGCAAAATTCGGTTGACACTGGTCATATAAAGTTTTTCTTGCGCGTAAGGGTAAGGCGTGTCAAAGCCAGCCACGCGCACAGGCGGCGCTTCTAGGCTGTCCAGCACTTCTTCACTAATCGTTGCCGCAATTTCGCTGATAAAGTTGCCTGTTTTAGGTGCTTCACTTACTAAGACGACGCGGCCGCGCTGGGCGACAGCCTCGAGCACCGTCTGTTTATCCCATGGCAGTAAAGACCTCAGGTCAATAACCGCCGCCGCAATGTTCTGCTCTGCTAGCGCTTCAGCCGCTTTGAGGGTTTCAGGCATAGCCCCCCCATACGAAATGAGCACCACATCATCACCTTGTCTGCGGATAGACGCAGCACCGAGGGGAACTGTGTAATCATCCTCGGGAACATCTTCTTTCACTGCTCGGTACAAGCGCTTGGGTTCCATAAACACCACTGGGTCACTGTCACGAATGGCAGTGAGCAGCAGACCTTTGGTGTCTGTTGGCGTGGACGGATACACCACTTTGAGGCCCGGCGTGTGGACAAAGTGTGTCTCTGGGCTTTGCGAGTGGTGATGCCCGCCGCCTACCCCGCCACCAGCCGGCATGCGCACCACCATGGGCGCGGCAAACTGCCCACCTGAGCGGTAGCGTAACTTCGCCACTTGCGACACCAGTTGGTCAAAGCCGGGGTAAACATAATCTGAAAACTGAATTTCAGCCACGGGTCGGTAGCCGTGGGTGGCCATGCCTAAAGCCGCGCCGATGATGGCGGCTTCAGACAGAGGTGTGTCGATGACCCTATCTGGGCCATAGGTGTCAAACAGGTTTTCAGTTGCTAAAAACACGCCGCCGCGTTTACCCACGTCTTGTCCTAAGACAACGACATCTGGGTCGCTAGCCATTTCAGCAAACAGCGTTTTGGCAACAGTTTGTACGATGGTTTGTTGCATAAGTATCCTTATTGGGAGTTCTGTTAGTACGTTTATAAGATGCTATCAAAGAACGTAACCCGAAAGGGTATGAACTCAAACTTTAACTAAAATGAAGCGACCTCAACATCATCTTGTTGAATTAAGCTGATGCTCACTGTCTACAACATCGAGCAAGACTTGATACATCCAACTTAATCTTTAAATTTAATGCGCCGCGTCTGATGCTTGGCTTTCAGCAAGTTGCTTGAGGGCTTTGTCACGCTGTTCTTGTAAGTGCCACGGCAAGCTTTCAAACACGTCGTCGAACATCCACGCTTCGGGAATGTCGCCAGCAGCTTCAGCGGCTTTGGCCGCTTGACGGAGGTCTGCCTCGAGCGTCTCTTTGAGCTCCTGCTCCCAAGCTTCATCCCACAAGTCTCTGCCCGCTAAAAAGCGCTGGAAACGGGTAAGCGGGTCGCGCTGACGCCACATGTCAACTTCTTGTTTGGGGCGGTAACGGCTGTCATCATCAGCAGATGAGTGCGGGTTGTAGCGGTACACACGCATGTCGAGTAACGCTGGACCGTGACCTGCCCTGGCAGCGTTGGTAACCTCTTTTAAGACGTAGTAACACGACAACACGTCCATGCCGTCCACCACATAGCCGGGCATCCCAAACGCTTCACCTTTGGCAGCAATACTCTCAGCAGCGGTTTGCTTGTTGTATCCCACGCTGATGGCATAGCCATTGTTTTCACAAACAAAAATAATCGGTGCACCCTGCGCACCCGCTAAGTTGATAGCCGCGTTAAAGTCGCCTTCTGAGGTAGCACCTTCACCAAAACTGGTAATGGTTACTGCTTGTTGGTTGCGCAGTTTCATGCTGAGCGCAGTTCCGACCGCAGGAGGTACATGGGAGGCGATGGCAGAACACACAGTAAAGATATTGAGCTTGCTCGAGCCCGGGTGGCCGGGCATCTGCCGCCCTTTGTTGGGGTCAGCTAGGGTAGCTAAAGCTTGCCCAAAAATATCTTTGGCAGACAGTCCTAAGCTGTGAACTAAGCCGGTATCGCGGTAGTACGGATACAGCCAATCCACCCCCGGAGTAACCACTTTAGCAATGGCAATCTGAGCGGCTTCATGTCCTGCAGACGATACCAAGAAACTGGCTTTGCCACTGCGCTGCAAGGTGCTATAGCGGTCGTCTAGCAAGCGCGCGGCTAACATATCGCGGTACATCTCTTGTAACAGCGTGCTATCTATATCTAACTCAAAATCAGCCGTCCATTCACCGCGCTCATTGGTGACGGCAAGCGGCGTGCTGGTAAACGGTTCAAAGCGTGCCGTCTGTTGAAGCTGAGCCTGTTTAATCATGTAAAGGCCTCCTTGAACAACAAGGTCTCACGTTAGTAGCCTGGCAAGCATCATAATCACCATCACACGCCAAGCCAGCTCGAGACTTTGGCGTGCCTGTGCCCTGATCCATGCCCTAACGATATTCATATCCATACGTTTTGTATTTACATACAGTTATAGTTGCATACGGTTATAGTTGCATACCGTGTCAGATGATACTTCTAACAAGTGCATTCGCTATCCTGTTTGCGTTTGTTTGCGTTTGTTTGCGTTGCTTATCCTATCTGCGGTGTTGGCGCTAGGTGCTATCTGCAACTCACGCTCGGTTGCCCGCATTGGTTGCTTGCTCAGTTGCTTGCTCACTATGTTTAACAAGCTTTAAGGTGAGGAGGTTGTGATCAGCTTGTAAGTGTCGTGCGTCCCCTCTGTAACCTTAAACTTGTAACCTCTAAACCTGCGAACTCTAAACCTGTGAACCGAAACCTGTCACCGAACTCAACCGCATGAGCCAGTTAGACAGCACCTGTGGGGCGTGGTGTAATCCCTACATCCTAACATTCATTCGTTGTGTGCTCGAGTGTCATCATAATGCTTGAATGTAGGTAACCACCACACGCACCATACTTTTTCTACCGCGCACAACAGCCTAGCAACTTTATTGCCGCTTAGCTTAGCGCCTTCAGTTTGGTATATGCTTGGTACTATAGGGCTTAATACATATAGCTTAATACAACGTCTAGGAGTCGTTATGTGAGACGCCAACTAGGTGTTCAAACCTGTTCAACCCAGCTCACTAAGGAGGCATTGCATGAATCACGAACGTCAACTTGCACAAGCACTCATTGCTACGGGTATTGGCATTATGTTAGCTAGTGGCAGTCTAGGCTGGTTACGGCTCGCTGTTATTGCGTTGGCTATTTTGGCGGTCTATGTCTGGAAAGGTCGCTACGGCCTGCTTGTAAGCGGCACGGTGTTGACGGCCCTAGCCATCTGGCGCTTGCTTGCTGGCTTTGGCACGCTGCTCATTAGCTTGGCAGTAGGTGCGCTGGTGGTGGGGCGGCTCGAGCCCGACAAAAGTGGTTGGACTAAAGCAAGTGTACTCGCCTGCAGCGCCACGGCCCTGCTGTGGATTATTGTCCGCTTGGGGCTCTTAACAGCGTGGTGGTTTGCCCTGTTGCTCATTGGCGTAGGCGTCTACATGTGGGTTGTTGAGCGGCAAAGCGGGCAGTGGGTCACACTCAACACCTTACGCGGTGTGGTATCAACGGGGAACAGTCGCCAAGCAACAGCACCTGACACTGCACCCCAAGCCTCAACGGTGCAGGCACCAGCAGCAGCATCTCAAGCTGAGGCCGCAGCAAGCAGCGCTCCTCAAGCTGAGACTGAGGCTGAGGCTGAGGCTGCAGAGGGCCTGCTCGAGCAACTGCTAGCTTGGCGCGAGCAAGCTGCAGCTCAGTTTGAACGCGCCCCGGGGCAAATTTTACGCGATGACATTCTGGCAGATATTGCCGAGGAAAAACCGCAAACGCTCGACGCTTTGGGCGATATTCGCGGCGTGGGTGAAAAAAAGCTCGAGCGCTACGGCGCAGACATCCTCACGATTATCAAAGCAAATAGTTGATGCTGATAACCTATTCAGCTAAGCTTGGTGATTTCTCCACAAAGCTGTGGTATTTCTAAACCCATGCCTGCTATTTCTGCAACCAACCTC
>JBCCOX010000344.1:0-5678 GCA_039025155.1 Deinococcota bacterium
GTTGCAGCAGCACGTAGCCGTCGTCGCGGACCACCCACAAGTGAAAACAGCGGTGCCAGTCGCCATCGCGGTGAACGTCGCCACGGGCTTTAACCTCCCCCGTAGCTGTACCAGTATCATCAAGTACATCCAGTAATTCGTGGTCAGGGTCTTGGTGGTCGGCGATTGCCATCATTTATTAACCTTACAAAATCTGTTCGAGAGCACTGAGGGGAATTTACGATACATCGGGAATGATCTGGGTTACGACGCATTGCCAGCCAGCTTGACGCTTCGCGTAAACTCGCAAATAGCGTTGCGACAAAGTGATTTCTTGTCCAATGCCTTTAAATGCACTACTCACCACTGCAGTTTCACCAAAAACCTTTACGTTAAGGTCACTGTAGCTAACACTGTCAAACAAATTCGGCTGCGATGCAAGCATGGCAAGTAAGTCCACTTTGTTCATCGTTGTACCTGTTGGCGCAATACCAATCCAGTCATCTGCAACAACATTATCAATGGTTTCTAAATCATTCTGAAGAGGCGCAACAGACCAAATGGCTTCTGTGGTTAGTATCTTTTCCTCTTCAGTCATCTTCGCAGCCTAACAGCCAACACTTACAAACTCAGTAACAGCGTTCCTTAACAGACAACTCATTTGATTGAGATAATAACCATTGACACACCGCATGAACTGCACCTTTGCTTGTTTCTGTTACCAAGGGGTCACCAAAGGGCTCGAGTGCCACAATAATCTCATCACTGGCCTGAGACTCTTTTTGGCGAACACTCACCAAAACCTGCTGGCGTAAGCTGGCCTCGTTGATAGTTACGCGGATAAGCAATTTAGGCTCTGTTAAACTGCGAGTTACTTCGTGCAAAATAATGTGGCCATCTGCATAGTCTGTAACAACTTTAGAAAAGCTTAAATCTGCTGGCAAATTGCCAGTTAAAACGGCGTGGGCCATAACGTGCTTCCTCTGTAAAATAAGATAATGCTTGGTGAATGACGCATCTGTGCGGGTAAATATCTGATAGTGAAGCGGTTTACCTTGGGCTTTCCACTTGAGTGCATATTTAGTAGCGAAAACGGCTTCGGGCGCAGAGCGTTGTACTAGATCATATAGACCGGTTTGCGCTGCTTCAGCTCGAGCTTGTGCTAAGTAATCTGGATGATCCGTCGCCAAACGTATTTCGCCACCAGGTGCTAGGCGCGTGGCAGCTAGCTTAAAAAAAGGAATCCGTAACAGACGATTTTCTTCGTGTCTGTCTTTTGGCCAAGGGTCAGGAAAATTAACCGTAATCGAACTAATGCTAGCTTCAGCAAATAAGTGCTGTAAGGCCAGTTGCGCCGTCACTTTGAGTAACTTGACGTTGCCTATGCCCTCCCTTGCTAAACGCCTGCGCGCGCGGGCAATGCTTGCTCCAGAAAGCTCTACGCCCACAAACCGTTCATCAGGTGCTTCATTCGCGCGAAAGGCAGTGTAGCGGCCGTCGCCAAAGCCTACCTCAACATGCAACTGACCTGTTTGGCAAAAGCTTTTGTCCCAATCAATAGGGAATAAATATTGCTGATAGTTGGCAAAGGTCAGCTCTGGGTCAATGACGTGCGTTTGTGCTGAAGGTGTCAGTTGAAGATTATCTGAAGACATTGGATTCATAAGTATTTTTTAGAAGATATTTTAAGTGAAGCTGTAGGATTTAGGCAGGTGTACATACTATCGTGTGATGTGTAAGCACACTGAGGTAGATGCCTAGAACTTTAGTATTTACACAGCATGATGTTAGATGTGTTCGTTAGATAAATACTACCCAGATGAACCCTAAATAAGGGTTAATCAACCGGTTTGACGAGAAGTTCAGTTTTAGCAGCTAGGTCAAGCGCAAATAGGGTGTCTCTCGAGAACATGATGCTGCTGCCAATGCTGTCCATACTCTGCACATGAAACACGTAGACCTTACCGTCTGGGCGGCGGCAGGCAATGCGGCTAGGTTCGTGCCCTAGGGCCATACTCCACATACCCAACAAGTTACCGTCTAACCCGACTGTCTTTTGAGGCAAGTTAGTTTTAGACATCTGCGCGTAAAGTCGGGCAGTTTTGAGTTTGTTACCTTTAAACGTAAGCGCACCCACCCGCATGAGGCGCGTGGTGATCTGTTTAACCATGTCAAGCTCGAGCTCAATTTCTTCAGCAATTTGGCGCAAGTTTTTTTCGCCATCTATCACGCGCAACACTAAAATTTCTTTGTCGTACAGGGTTAAGTTTGTGTTGGACATCTTGTCGGTCAGCACCGGCACAGCAGAATCTGGTGAGGTGCTTTTGGTGCTACTTGGACGCTTGGCTTCGTCTAAACGGCGAATCACTTCTAGCAGCAAGTTCTCTGTACTTAAGTCAATGGTTTGTTGATTTGATCCCATTCCTCCGGCGCGAAAGTCAAACTTGCCGCGCTCGTCTGAAAACAACAGATAAATTGCTTCCACGCCTTCTCTACCAGCAAAGTCTGCGTGAACAACACGACCAGAATCAAAGTACACCTTGGCAGGCCCGTTGGGATGTTCAACCATGAGACGCCCTGTACGAGACGACGACGCAAACAACTGAAAAAGGTCAACGAGTGAAAAGAGTCCTAAGGTTCCGGTCACAATGTGTATTCTAACGTGAAAATGCCCTGCGTGACACTAGTGGGCAGTACGGACGGTGAGTAGTCCCAATGTTTTAGCTTAGCCAAATATCTTGGTGACATCATCAGCTAGGTTCAGCAGCTACAAGATAAGCTTGTAAAGCCTCACGTAAGGCATCTGGAATGGGCATTGGGCGCTGCGCTATGTAATCAAAAATCACAACAACGGAACGTGTCTCGGCAGCTACGTCGCCGTTGGCAATGACATTTTGCGCTAGTCCTACGCTTGTATTACCAAGTTTTGTGACTTGCGTCGTCACATGGACCTCGTCTATAACATGCAATTGCTTACGAAAGTTGGTCGCTAAGTGCGCCAAAATAAGTGTCTTGGTAGCTTGCCCTAATACCAGAAAAAAATCCACCCTTGCCTGCTCCACATAGCTGGCAATGCTGATGTTACTGACGTGCCCCATAGCGTCGGTGTCACTAAAGCGAACTTGAATATCGGTACAAAATGTGTCTGCCATCTTATGCTTCCTTAGCACAAACTGAGGTTGGTGGTTTGCGGCGGCGCTGCTGACAGGACGCACAAAAGTGGCTGCTGCGCCCACCAATGACGCTTCGGCTTAACAACTTGCCGCAGCGTGGACAGGGTTCTTCGGCTTTGCCGTAGACGTTGAGGTAGTTGCTAAACTGCCCAACCTCACCGTTGACGGTGCGGTAATCGCGCAAGGTTGTACCCTGGACCTCAATGCTTTTGGCAAGCACCTCGCGCAGGGCGGCAAGAAGCTTGCGGGCCTTGTCAAGTGACACCCATGCAGATGGTGTTTCCGGATGAATGCGCGCCTGCCAGAGGGCTTCATCTGCGTAGATATTGCCCACACCTGCAATGGGTTTTTGACTCAGCAAGTAAGTTTTAATAGCTGTTGTTGATCTGCTGAGCATGGTTTTGAAGTGTTGATCCGTAAGGGTTGGGTCAAAAGGTTCTAAGCCCATTTGGTGGAGGGTTGGTAAGCTTTGGTAATCACCAGCAGGAACAACTAAAAAGCGCCCAAAGCGGCGTACATCCTCAAAAAGTAGGGTGCTGGGGCGTCCCTCAGCAGTTACCAGCTCGAGCTGCACCCGCACGTGTGTCATAGGCTGCTTCGGGCTATCTTCAGCACGTATAACTTTGCCAGTCATACCTAAGTGAATCACTAGCTCGAGCGCTGCTGATTCTAATATATTGGATTGGGTTGATGTATTGGAGGTTGATGTATTAGGAACTGATGTGTTTGGAGCTAATGTATTGAGCGGCAACAGCAAAAACTTGCCCCGCCTCTTAACATCTTGAATTACCCTAGTTGTTGCTAGGTCCAAATTGGCATACTTAGGCCCAGCCGGCGCGTTCACCCGCGCAGCTTGGCGAATGCTCGAGCCCGTTAACCACGGCGCAAGCTCACGCCGCACCGTTTCAACCTCAGGTAATTCGGGGATAGCGAACCGTCCCTTCGTATAGCGCACGCCCGACAATGGCCCCCTCGAGCCCAAGGACTTCATAGAGGTCTAAATCTTTGTCACTGGCAACGCCCCCCCCGGCAATCAGCGTGTGGGGAAAGCTTGCGCGCAGGGCTTCAACAGGGGCTGCATCAACGCCTTGCATAGTGCCGTCGCGGCTTATGTCGGTGTAGATCATGACCCGAACACCCTGGTCAGCAATGCGCGTGGCAAGGTCTGTTGCGTACACATCACTGATTTCTTGCCAGCCTTTGACAGCAACTTTGCCAGCTTTTGCATCTACCGAGACAACGACTTTCTCTGTCCCAAACTGCTCAATAAGCGCGTCAACTAGCTCAGGCTTGGTGACAGCCGCCGTCCCCAACACCACCCGGTCAATGAGCTTAAGCCAGGTTGATGCCGTCTCAACGTCACGAATGCCGCCACCAACCTCAACATGACAGCCAAGCTGGGCAATCTCGCGGATGATGGCTTGGTTGTTGCCTTTACCCAGTGCCGCGTCCAAATCAACCAAGTGGAGCCAATCTGCACCGCGTGTAAACCAGTGTTTAGCCGCGTCCAAAGGGCTTTCGTAGTAGACCGTTTCGCGCTTTGGGTCGCCTTCAAAGAGCCGCACAGCGCGCCCTTGTTGAATATCAACAGCAGGAATAATCTGAAAACTCACCTGCACAGCATATCGGCCCAGACGAGCTTGCTATGTTGTTGATAGAGCTTGTTGGATGATACGGCTGAGCTGACACGGCTGAGCTGACGCACCTGAGGTGATGTACTCAGCTCGAGCTTTACATCTAGCAATATCTGTAATGTTGACGTGTCCATCGTTTAGAGTAAGGTCACGATGAAGCTTAGAATCAGTTTTAGGGTGGGGTTTACGGTTAGTTCTACAGCTAAGTTTAGGATGAGGTATCAAATACAGACTCAGGTGGGGGCATCACCACAAAACGGGATGCGTTCAATATGATGCATTCAATATGATGCGTTCAACATAATGTCACCTCATCACCCCGCACACCTCAACACAGCCCAAGCAGATGACGACGCCATCACCTCTTTGGCGCGCCACCTTCAAGACCGCCTCTATACGCTTGTACCTTCACTCGCCAAGATAGACACCAAGGTGGACGTTAAGGTAGACACGCCTACTTTGGTTGTAGCAGTGTCTGGTGGGACAGATTCGCTGGCCTTACTGCATCTGCTTGCAAGCCTTGACGGTTTGCGGCTCGAGCTTGCCCACCTCAACCACCAGTTACGTGCAGACGCTCAGGCTGATGCTGAGTTTGTTGAACGTCAAGCGGCCCAGTTAGACCTTAACTACCACGGACACAGTGTTAATGTTGCCCGTGTTGCTAGGGCCCGCGGTTGGAACCTCGAGCAGGCTGCGCGCACACTGCGCTATCAGTTTTTACACAGCGTGGCCCAACACACCGGCGCACACGCAATTGTCACTGCTCACACCCAAAACGACCAAGCTGAAACGGTGCTCATGCAGCTCATTCGCGGGGCTGCGTTTGTACAAGGCATGCCAGAGGTACGCGGGCGTGTTGTGCGGCCGCTTTTAGATGTACCCCGAGCGCAAC
>JBCCOX010000345.1:0-5656 GCA_039025155.1 Deinococcota bacterium
CGAAGTTGAGGATGGCGCTGAGGTTGCCATCCTCACCAAAAAAGATGACGACACCCTGTTTTTAATGCGCCATACCTTGGCGCATGTCATGGCGCAAGCGGTTATTGAGCTATTTGTGAAAGAGGGTCACAACCGCAGTGAAGTGACAATGGGTGTGGGCCCCGTTATCGACAACGGCTTTTACTACGACTTTGATGTGCCTAGACCGCTCACGCCCGAAGATTTAGAGGCCATTGAGGCCATCATGCGGCGCATTATGAAAGATAACTTGGAACTTCGTAAGTACAGCCTTAGCCGTGAGGATGCGCTCACCCGTTACCGTGAGATTGGCGACCCGTACAAAGTGGAGCTGATTGAAGACTTGCCTACTGGGGAGATCATCACCTTTTACGAACAAGGTGGTGAGACTGGGTTTACCGACCTGTGCCGCGGGCCGCACGTGCCCAAAACAGGCAAGTTACCCAAGCACTTTAAGCTCATGAGCGTGGCGGGTGCATACTGGCGCGGCGATGAAACCCGGGCGCAGTTGCAGCGGATTTATGGCGTGGCGTTTCATACCAAAGATGAGCTCGAGCACCACTTGTGGCAGCTCGAAGAAGCTAAAAAACGCGACCACCGCAAACTGGGTAAAGAACTCGACATTTTTACGCTTGATGAGGATGTTGGTCCCGGCTTGCCCCTCTGGCTCCCTAACGGCGCGGTGATGATCGAAGAAATTGAGGCTTTTGCCAAAGAGGTTGAAGAAGAGGCTGGCTACAAACGCGTGCGCACGCCGCACTTATCCAAAGAAGCGCTGTTTTTACGCAGTGGTCACTTGCCCTACTACGCTGAAGACATGTATCCGCCGATGGAGCTCGAGGGTGTCACCTATTACATGAAGCCTATGAACTGCCCGTTCCACCACAAAATTTTTGGTGCGCGTCCCCGCTCCTACCGCGACATGCCCATCCGCCTTGCCGAATACGGCACTTGCTACCGTTACGAAGACTCCGGCGCGCTCATGGGGCTTATGCGGGTGCGCAGTTTGCAGATGAACGACGCCCACATTTACTGCACCACAGACCAGTTTGAAGAAGAATTTATGGCCGTGATTGACCTTTACCTTAAGTACTTTGAGGTCTTCAACATCGACACCTACGTGATGCGCCTTTCCAAGCACGGCAAAGACGGCCTCGGTAAAAAGTATGTAGACAACGAAGCCATGTGGGAAACAACTGAGGCGATGGTGCGCCGCGCCATGCAAAACGGCGGCATTAACTTTGTTGAGGTTGAAAATGAAGCCGCGTTTTACGGGCCTAAAATTGATGTGCAAATTACCAGCGCCATTGGGCGGGAATTTACCTTGGCCACCAACCAAGTGGACTTTGCTGTGCCAGAGCGGTTTGATTTACACTACACTGATGAGCACAATCAAAAACAAACACCGCTCTGTTTGCACCGTGCGCCCCTTTCAACCCACGAGCGCCTCATCGGCTTTTTGATTGAGCACTTTGCGGGCGACTTTCCGCTGTGGCTGGCACCCGAGCAAGTGCGCTTAGTGCCCATTGCCGATCGCCACGTGGCTTACTGTGAACAACTTCAGCAGACCTTCAAAAAGGCAGGCATTCGTAGCGAGGTTGACAGCAGCAGCGAGCGGATGAATTACAAAGTGCGTCAAGCTGAGCTTCGCAAAATTCCTTACACCGTCATTGCAGGCGACAAAGAGCAAGACGCGCAGCACGTGTCGTTCAGAAGTCGTAAAGAGGATGATCAGAATGGGGTGGCCGTGGATATGTTTGTGGATCACCTCAAAGCCAACATTGCCGCGCGCAGCGTTGAGGTGGCACCGCTTTCAGTACCGGCCAACGCCTAAGTTAAATGTCTCCAACGAGATATAAACACAATTGTATTACAGTCAGCACTCGACAGAACCTCAAATCATCTCAACATCCTCATAAAGACTTAAATAAAGTCGTTCAAAATCTGGATATTCGTACGCTCGTTAATCTGCTTCAACTCTGCAACGTTGTAGAGATGAGGCGGGAATTCATTGAGTCCAAACCGGGTCCACTGTTTTTTGAGCCAGCTAGCTGGTGTCGCAGGTACGGAGAAATCACCGCATGTATCAATGCCAACTATCTTTTTGTGTACCTTTAAAACGTCGAGAATCGTTAGAAGTTCTTCTAAAGACAAGCTTCCCTGTTTGCCACTACCATAATAATTTGAGTAACAATCCTCTTCGCGTAGGCCGTCCTTATCAAGCGTTAGATAGATAGCCTCAGTAGGTATTCTGCTGAGTAGGTAGTGGGCAAACTCCACTGGACTGTCCCACTGTTTAATGGGTCGCCACTCAGCTTGTGTTTTGAGCCAGCTAATCGGCGTCAACCTTGCCCAGTCTAGGTGTGCATTGATCTGGGCATAAAACGTTGATCGCGACATCTCATGAGGGTACATTTCAAACTTACCTTGCTTAATAAGGTCTAGGCGGTGAGTAAAGCTGCCCAGTGGTACGTCAATAAGGCCTTCACGAAGGTCTTTATCCACCCCAAACGAGATCACTTTATGGATGTGGGGTAGTTCTAAGCATCTGGGTACCCACTGCCCTGACCAAACATAGCCACGTACTCCATGCCAGATATCAGAGTGGGCATCTAGCCCGATCATGGTGATAGGTTCATCACACTCAAGCAGCTGAGTGAACAGCCAAGGAAAGTGATGGAAGTCACCTGAGCCGTAGAGGTAGAACTTGGGTAGGTTCGTTCTAAACGCAGTGGTCAATACGCCTTCCAACGCCTTGAACGTTGGGATAGGGCACCAGTTTCTCAGTTCAGCGTGACGCTTCTGTAAAGGAATAACGGTAGGGTTAAAGGTGTCAAGTAACGTGTGTTGTTCGCTGATGGCACCATCTATATCTAATACAACAACCTCAAAATTAGCTGTCATCACATCCTCAAGAGCAAACGGGTAGGTTGCTGGTAGGTCAGGTGTAATCGTGCCTTGGTATAGCTACTGCCTAGCACGTTTGCTACCCCCAATGTCTCTTAGACTGAACTTGCAATGCAAGAGAATAATGCAAGTTCACAGATCACTATCAGAGATCCGCAAGCAGTAGATGTTTTGTTGGATGAAAGCGAATTACCTTTGCTAGCCCCCTTTTTTCAAGAAGAGCTGAGCATCAGTCAAGCGGCTCAACGCCTAGACAAACCCATCTATTTTGTTTATCGACGTGTTCAGCGGTGGCTAGCCCTTGGCTTGCTACAAGAAACTAAACAGGTATCACGCCAAGGACGGCCGCAGCGATACTTCCAAACAACTGCCCAAACGTTTTTTGTACCGGTTGACGTTGTGCCTATTGAATACACCACGATGCGAGAAGAAAAAGTACGCCAAGAACGCTGGGTTGAGACCCTTGTTATGTTGGGGATGCGTTTGAGTGAGACAAAAGGTATAGGTTGGCAAGTTAGTGCCTCGGGTGGTAATTTTTCTTATGGTCCGAGTTGGTTTGGTGATGATTGGGACATGCTCGGTTCTGACGACCCAGTACTGCTTGACTGTTTTGAAACACTTCATTTGACAGCGGCAGATGCAAAAGCTCTTCAGCGTGAGTTGGCAGGACTGATACAGCGCTACCAAGGTCGTGAACAAAGCGGGCAAAGGGCATATTTGGTTAGGCTAGGTGTGTTGGCAAGGGATGACGGTAACGTTGTCCCTTATGTTATTTTGAGTAACGCGCAATACAAAAACCTATGAGTCTGTTGATGGGCTAGTTACAGAGTTAGAGAGAAACGCGGTGTTGATCTACTATTGCCAGCGTGCTCGAGCATCAGCAAGACTTGTGCGCGAAACGTTCCTGATTTAGGTCAGTAATCCCATCATCTGCCCCGAGTCAAGCACAATGCCCGTGTAGGCATTTAGAAACATCAAAGCTTGGTCTGCATGGTCGTAATTGGCGTCTCGAGTTGCACACAGGTCACGCAGCACAAAGACCAAAAAACCTTCTGCTGCACTCCGTTCAGCACAACGGCGCACGCAAATTTCTGTCCGAACTCCGCAAACAAGCACAGTGGTAATGCCTCTAGCCTCTAAAATCTCTTTGAGGTTGGTGTGGGCAAAGCCGTCCTCGAGTTTTTCAAGGATGATGTCATTCTCAGTTATATCCAAGCCATAAAAATCAAGCTCAGGATTGTGTTTGCTCGAGGGTCTAGACGTACCTTTTAAGTCATTAAGCCAGTGAACATGTTCGCTTATCACGTCTTTGCTAGGTGTGGATTTAAGGTAAATGGGTAAGCCGCCGCGCTGACGAAAGTCACGCACAAAGGCATTGATTTTGGCAGGTAGGGTTTGCATGTGGGTATTGGCATGTTTTTGGGCGGTTTTACCGTTTGGGGAGCAAAAGCCAACTTGGACATCGACGATGAGCAGGGCGCATTTGTGTGCAGGGAAGGTTCTTTGGATACGCGAGGCGTAGTCTTGCCAGACGGTCATGTAAAAACCTCACTCAAGTTAATCGTGTTAAAGATGTGCTGGTGCAGGTAAATGTACAAGGGGTTAATAATATCAGGCTAATGCTTCAACGCCGTCTCAACTGTGTACAAGGTGTGCTGAGGTAGCTCGAGCAACGCCCCATCACCCCTGTAACTAGAAAATATTCCGGTATATCTGCTGCAAACTAAGCGTGCCACCCAAACAAGGCAAGTTAATATCCCCGCTCCCAGTTAGTTCTTGATACTGCCAAACGCCATCAGCATCGCGGTAGTACTCTTTGATTGCCAACCTTTCACTGTCCACAATCAAGTAAAGCTGCACACTCGGCAAGCTTTGGTAGGCAACCAACTTTTCGCGTAGGTCAATATCTTTTGTCGAGCGGGATAAAACTTCAACTAAAATACACGGCTCGGTATCAAAGTAAGGGTCTGGTTCTGGTTTATTGCACGTAACCATGACATCCGGATAGTAAAAGACAGTTTCCGACGCACGAAGTTTCATACCCTCTTGGTATACAAAACAAGGCTTTTCTTGAGCTAAATTCCAAAAGTGAACACTGATATTGCCTGCAATGCGGTTTTGCTGTCTAGTATCGCCAGCCATCGCATGAAGCGTGCCAGAGACGTACTCATGACGGGTTTCACTGGCTGCCTCAAAGGCAAGATAGTCTTCCACAGTCAAGGTTTTGTCGGCAACGTTGTACACAGCTTAGTTTAGCGTATTTGGGTGAGTTAGTTGAGTTTTGAGGTGGTGAGGGCTACTCAATGAGCGGCTCCATCAACTTCATCAACTTGCGTTTGCGTTTGTGCGTGTCTACAAGCCCTTGTACATAGTCTTCCCAAGGTTCAACGCGGTCGTGGGACAGATACGCTTCTTTCACGTAACTAAGGTAATTAACGGCGTCTTCGTAACGGTTGGAGTTGCCAGCATCCATAATGGTTTCAGCAAGGTCTTTGCTTGTCGCAATAACCCATGTGCTGTGGCTATGGATGACGGCATCCATCACCTTAATCACGAGTGCTGTGTCATGGGGAAACTTCTCGGTCACGCTGATGGCCTCGTCGTAACAGGCTTCGCGTAACAAGATGCCAACGGCTTCTCGTGGGTCGTAGAGGTAAAACGTGGCTGGGTTTTGTAAACGTTTGAGTAAGTCCTGCTTATAGTCTGGCCAGTCAGGCACGAGGGTTTGTAG
>JBCCOX010000346.1:0-5654 GCA_039025155.1 Deinococcota bacterium
GAATCAGGTAAATACGTATGTGTAAATTCAACAGGATTGAAGCCATCTTGGATCGCCTGGGCCACAAAATCTTTATGCAGATAAAACTCGTAGGCGTTAGGAACAAGATTTAACAGGACTTCTGTGCGATCACGCAGGTAGCTTTCTGTAGATTGCAACTTGCGCGCCGCTAGCATGTGGTCATCCAGGTAGCCGTAAGCACCGACTCGAGTTGGCAACCTTAGAAGCTCATCTGCCGTAGGAACATCTAGGTGAAACGCAAAGTCAACACCTATATTTAACTCAGCATCCAGCCGTCTCAACGTGCGCAAGTTCCAGTCTGCCAAGCAGCCGACCACAATGGTGATGTTGCCATTTTCGCGTAAGGGTTCAATCGCTTTGAGGAATACCGTAGCCTGGGCATCATCAATGGGTGTTTTTTCTTTGAAGTCTACTTGGAGTTTGACAGGGAAATTGATGTTCTTGAGGAGGGTAGTAGCATCTTTCAATGTACAAAGAGGTTCAGATGAATGTTTGTAAGTGAGCGCTTTAAACGCAGTCGCATCTAACTTACGTACTAAACCTAATCCAGTTGTTTCACGTTGTAAAGTACCGTCATGAATAAACCCAAACTCATTATCAGCCAAATAGTTAACGTCAAATTCAATCACGGCAACTTCACCAGCAATAACTTCTTGTAAGGCCGCTAGAGAATTGGCAGGATGTTTGCCTGAGCCCGTTAACATCATGTGGTATTTAAGTAGCACAGATTTGCCGTTGTAGTTGATGTGCTTGGGGAGCTTCTTAGTTGATGGTTGGTTGGATACTTGGCTCATGCGGTAACTCGCTTCCCAGTGCTGTCAAACCACAATGCTTTATCGTTTGACCAGGAAAATGCAATGGGTTGATTGAGGGTGTAGCTTGGTCGTCCTTGGGTCTCGAGCGCCGTCAGCTTGCCCAAGGGTGTGTTGAGGTGATAAAGGATTTCCCGCCCCATCGGTTCAATTTCACTCACAACACCCTCAAAGCTATTCATATCCCGACTACATCCCAATTCAATAAACTCAGGACGCAAAGCTAACGTGGCATCGCCTACTAATGACGTGTGGCAAGGTAGTTGTACATCACCGACACTAAACATGCCTTGTAGGGCGTCACCTTGAATAAACGTAATCGGCGGCGAGCCAATAAACCCAGCGACAAACGTGTCTTGTGGTGAGTCGTAAATATCAAAGGGTTGCCCTACTTGGGCAATAGTGCCTTTGTTCATGCAAACAATCCGGTCTGCCATCGTTGTGGCTTCAACTTGGTCGTGCGTCACTAAGATAGTGGTTACGCCTGTTTCGCGTTGTAAACGTTTAATCTCAGCGCGCATACTTGTTCTGAGGCGAGCATCTAGGTTGGACAGGGGCTCATCTAAAAGTAGCACTGAGGGGTTGCGAACGAGTGCCCTTGCAAGTGACACCCGCTGTTGTTGTCCACCTGAAAGTTGAGCGGGTCGCCGCTTTAGAAGCTCAGCAATTTCGGTGAGTTCAGCCATCTCATGGACTTTGCGCTTAATCTCTGACTGGGATTCATTACGAAGTTTGAGGGGAAACGCGATGTTATCAAACACGGTCATGTGCGGGTAAAGGGCATAGGCTTGAAACACCACACCAACATTGCGCTGTTGCGAGGGTAATGTTGAAACGTCTTTACCCCCAAACAAAATTTGCCCTTGATTGAGTTTATAAATCCCTGCAATTGAAAATAAGATGGTTGTTTTACCACAGCCGGATGGTCCTAATAAGGCAATAAGCTCACCGTCATGAATATTGAGTGAAAGATCATCCACGGCAGTCACTGCGCCAAAGCTTTTGGTAATTGTGCTAAGAGTAACGTCCATTAGCCTTTGGCCGCTCCACCAAATACATTCATGAGCTTGTCTTGGGTAAACAGATAAAAAATAACAACTGGTAGCATGTAAAAAAGCCCCACAGCTTTAAATAGTGAGAAGTCTGTGCGCCCTAGACTGTCAATAAGGCTCGATAAATAGACTGACAACACCTGTACATCTGCAGATGGTGCCAGTACAAGCGGGAATAAATACGAGCCCCAACCGGACAAAAACGCAAAAATACCAAGTGCAAATAGTCCTGGCCTTACTTGAGGGAGCATAATCTGCCACCAGACCCGAAAGCGGCTAGCACCGTCTGTCATGGCAGCCATTTCGCTTTCCCAAGGTACAGTGTCGTAAAAGCCTTTCATAAGCCAGATGCCGAGGGGAAGCTCGAGCGCCGTAATCACTAAAATAACGCCTTGAAGGGTGTCATAAAGCCCAAAGAGTTGCAAGATGATAAAAATAGCGATTAACAATGTCACTGAGGGAAATGCGTGCAGGACAAGAATTCCACCCAAGAACGCACTGCGAAACGGGAAATTTAAGCGAGATAGTGCATACGCTGCTGTAGACGACAAAAATACAACGATGAGGGTGACGCTCGAGGCAAAAATAATTGTATTTAACGTCACCCGCCAAATGCTCTGACGCCCTTCGATAGGTTCAATTAAAAAGCGCCAATGCTCGAGCGTAAACTCACTCGGCCAAATGGTACCCGGCGCTTGATTTGTGACCGTGTCCAGTAAAAAATAAAAATAAAGCAAAAATAAAATCAGGGACATGAACGTCAAAAAGATTAGTATCGGCCAGGTTCGGTAGTTTTGGGACATCTTAATAGCCTCAAGTTTCAATTTTGGGTCGCTGAACAAGTTGGTTGAAGTTAAACGCACGCAAATAGAGGGTAGATAAGCCCAAGCCCACCACCACGAGCACCATTGCTAGTGCCGCGCCGTAGCCATACTGCAAGTTGCCAGAATAGCTTTGCAATGCAACATGATAGGCCTGCAGTGCCCATACTTCCGTCGTTGAACCGGGCCCGCCATCTGTGGAAAGCAAAATCTGCTCAAACGAGGTCAGGAGTGACAACGTTTGATAACAGGTGATAAACAAAATGGGCCACTTGAGTTGAGGTAGCAATATATAGCGCACTTGCTGCCAAAATTTAGCACCATCAACTTCACTAGCGTAAATCATCGGTTTAGGGATGGCTCTAAGCGCGCTGGTAAAAATAATCATGCCCATGCTGGCACCAATGAAGCCATTGATTAAAATCACAAACACCCACGCGTTGGTCGGCGTATCCAACATCCAATTACGGGCATCAATACCTAAACTAGGCAAAATCGAGTTTAAAAAGCCAACATCCCACGCAAGCCACTTCCAGAGCAGCACGTAAATGACGGATGGGGTGATACGCGGAAGAAGCCAAATAGCACGAAAAAACGCAGCTTGCCGAGCGGGTAGATAAAAAGTCGTAATGGCTAAGACAATGGCAAAGCCAGTATTAAAGAAAACGAGCGTGACAAAGACATAGAAGAAGGTGTTGATGAGGATGGTCAGTTGGTCAGGCGTGCGGAAAATACGCCGAAAATTTTCGAGCGTCCAGCGCCAGCCTGTATAACTTACATCAACAATGGCAACCTCTTGCTGAGGATTTAGCTCGAGCCCCAAATCACGCAAACCTATTAGTAAAGCATCTTCGGTTGCAAAATCTCTACCTTTGATAGATGTCTCAAAGGTAGCAGAGATGGCTTTAAGCTCTCTGGTATTGCGCGGGCGGTTGGGGAGTTGTTTAAGAGCATCCTCGAGCTCACGTCGCTCACTAAATGTTTGGTCGAGGAGTGTGTTACGAATATCTGTAACAAGTGCGTCAGACGCGCCAGCTTCACTTGCAAGGGGCAGTGTTGCGTCATTGGCAACGTAGACAATGCTATCGAGTGCTACTAAGACATCTTCTGGAAAGCCTTGGTCACGTAACTGGGTGACGCTACTCCCAGAAATGCTGTAGCGCCCGCCAAAAATCCCCGTTGCAGTGCTCATCGACGTAAACGAGAATACCCCTGTGAGAATTACCGGAATAAAGAAAAACGCCAACACAAAGGTCAGTGCTGGAGCTAAGAATAAGTAAGGTAGAAGTTTGCGCAAGATAAGTAAAGAAGAGCGGTAGACAGGGAGATGGGGAGAAGGTTTTTTACCCCCTTCCCCCGTGCCCCCTTTCCCTCTATCTTCCTAGTCCCAATTAGCGAATGATGACGCCATCACCTAAGGCGGCAACAGCTTCTGCTTGCGCGTCGTTTACAGCTTGCTCAACGGTTTTGGTACCTGTCCAAGCAGCTTCTAGGTTTGACCACATGGCGTCCCAGTAGATACCAAAGTCAACACTGTTCGGCATGGCATTGGCATGAGGCAATAAACGGTCTGTTGCTGACGCAGCCCATTGGTCATTGGCGTAAAGTTCAACCTCTGACTGGGCCCTAGCAATAGCCAAGTGTGCTGATTTGATGGCATGAAGGGAGTTGATGCGTGGTTCAGTTGCAATTTTGATAAGCTCAGCGGCAATAAACGCATCATCTTCTGAACCACGATTAGAAATCAGATATACCAACGGGTGGGTGATGGTATTGGCGCGGCCCATTTCGTTACCAGCCGGAATAAGCGTAAATTGCACGTTGCCAAAAAAGTCATCTAAGCCTTCGCGGCCGGTATAGCGTGCGTAGTGCCAGGTACCACCATGCCATAAACCAGCTTGACCTGAGGCCACCTCTGCGTACCACTGATCCCACTCAGTACCAATATGGTTTTTGCGGGTCACGCCCATGTCAACGGCATCCACAAAAAACTGGAAGAAGTTGGTCATTGCTTCGGTATCGAAGACAAGCTTGCCGGTTTCGTCGTCGAACATCTCACCACCGAAGGATTGATAAAACTGCCAGTAGTCAGGGCCGTTAGAAACGCGGGGGTAAAAGCCCATGCCTTCTGCAACCAAACCTGCATCTTGAATGCGTTTAGCGTCTTCAAGCACGTTTTGCAGAGTATATTCGCCGTTTAGGACGGCATCTGGCAAGGCAGCAATCTCAGCATCACTATAGCCAATGGCGCGCATATGAGGAATCCAGAAAAAGAAGGGGCGTGACTCAGCATCTTGCGGGACCGCGTAAACGGTGCCATCAAATGAGGAGATAGGCCACAAGTTGTCATAGACGTTGTTGAGCGGCCAAGAGCCAAGATCAAGATAATCTTCCACCGGGCGAATGTAGCCAGCTTGCGCCCACGGAGCAATGTCGGCGTGGCTAGTTACCACAATATGTGGTGCTTCACCTGCTTCTGCAGCTAGGGTGAACGCTTGCTTAAATTCATCCCAGCCGCTGTAAAGCTGACCAGTAACGGTGATATCAATCTCTTGCCCCATAATGGACATTTCGCGCTCTAGGATGTCGGCTGCCATCTCAATGGCATCTACACGGTAGTGATCATTATCGTTACTACCACCAGCCCAGACCTCAACTGTAATCTCTTGTTGGGCTAAGCCAACACTTAGACATACAGCTAAAGCAATCCAAAAAGATACAACTCGAGCTTTCATAAATGAGCCCTCCTCCATGTGTTTATTTCTAGAGATTAGAAAATCACACGTTCGTCAGAGGCTTGTCACGTCGTTGTCAGCTAAATGTCAACTGTCAACATTTTGTGAACGTTCTGGTGTTACCCAATGCGTGCTGTGAGTTAAGTTCATTCACAGCAATAATTTTGTACCCATCCCAAGCAGGCATCTCTCTACTACAAGTGAGACATGCCA
>JBCCOX010000347.1:0-5640 GCA_039025155.1 Deinococcota bacterium
ATGCCATCCATCTCAAAGCGGTACATGGCGTTTTGCTCAGGGTCGTGCGTAGGGTGATTGTGGACTTCCATAACCGCAATGGCGCTCACGTCAACATGCTGCACGCTGCGGCTGCCTGTGTCGCCACCCTCTGCAAGGGCAATGTCTAGGGCGTTCACCACCTCAGGATTACCGGGGATGAGGTGGCCATTATTGTGAAAATCATCCACCGCAGAGGACATGAGCACCAGATCAGCAGGGCTGTCGTAAGGTTTGTAACCTGAGGTTTCTGGGTTGTGCGGGTCGGTGATGATGACCTTGCCGCTACTGTCTTGAATGCCCAAGGTGGCGTGACCGTACCAAGTGAGTTGCATAAGATGCGTCCTTTCTCAACTGCTAATATGCTGGTGCTGATGTGCGGGCTTAAGCCTTGCAAATTGTGGTGTATCTTAACGTTGTTGAATACCTGCTTAGGCTATCAAGTCTCCAGCTCTCTTGCGCAGCTTTGGTTAACAGCATTTGCAAAACGGGGCTCGAGTCCATATCTTGTGTGCCATCAGCCTCGTTTTGTGCGCCATCAACCTCGTTATATGTCATCAATTTTGCCAAACCATGCTTCACAGCAACGAATCACCTTTCATTGACAGGTATAATCATCTGCATGGATGCAGAAACCCTCCTGCACATTTCTCAAGCCTTTGACCCGGAGCAGCTTGTCTGGCGCGTTGTGGAACTGTCTGACGACGAACAACTCGCTAGGGTGCGCCCTCAGCTAGATATGCTAGCCGTGCGCACGCGCCTCAACACCGTGCTTACCCCAGTCGGCTGGTCCTACCGCTTTGACCCTGTGAATGGTGCTATGAGTTGCACGCTTAGCCTTAGTGAACTTAGCCGAGCAGCGCTGGTGAGTTTAAATAGCCCCGTGCCTTTAGATACCAACACCCGCGCACACGACGCCTTTGTGTACGCGGCTGAAGGTTTTGGCATGCTCCCACGGGCCGACGTAAGCGCACAGTACTGGGTCGAGTTTGATGCTGAACAGCGCAGCATCCTTTACGAACCAGAGTTGCTGCCAGAGTCAGCATTACCAAAACTTGCTAAACTCAGCGGAACCTCTATAGCAGATGAGCTAGTTATTGATAGTAAACCGCTTACCGAAAGTAAACCTGTGGTCAAATCTGAAGGTCAGCAGGCCATTGACAAAGTGATGGAACGCCTCAAAGCACAAGGTCAGGGGCTCGAGGCTGCCAAGTTAGCCATCACTTACAACGGATATGGCGATAATCCTGATATGGCCCGCGAGTTTTACGGCAAACTGCGCGATTTGCTGCTGGCTGAAAGTGGTGCTTAGCCATGTTGAGGTCGTTGATGATACCTGGGTCTTGTGTCATGTCTGGGGTCTATGATGATTAAACTCGTTGCCATCGGCGACGTTCACGGGCTGTGGGGAACTGTCTGGCGGATTTTACGGGCGGCATCTGCGGTAGATGCCGACGGCAAACCAACCCCACCTGTGCTCGAGGGCCGCATGCAGATTGTCTTTATAGGCGACCTCGTACATTACAAAGATGCGGCTGGCTACGCCAACGCCATCGGCGTAGACATCTATAACCCAACAGACAGCGAGCAACTTATCCGTGCGGCCAAAACGCAACTCCGTGACCTCAACCGTTTTAAAACTTACGTCGAGGCTGCCAACGGCAACGTCACCGTCATTATGGGCAATCACGATGAATCTGCACTCAACCACGAGTTCACCTTGCGCACCCGCGAAGGGCTCAAGCACGATGAATTTAATGTGGACAAAGGCGGCTTAGCACTCCCCGAAAGCATCGCCACTTGGATGAGCAACTTTCCTAGAGAGCGTATTTTTTACGATGTTCAATTTGCTCACGCGGGCCCCTTGCCTGGCATGCAATCTTTTGACGAGTTTTTTTACAACGACCCCGACACCAAAACCTGGTGGCGCGACAAACCGTGGCTAGTAAGCCAAACCCGGCACCGTTTTGGCGTTTACGGCCACACCCCCACCGACGGCGTATATATAGACAAAGACAACAACTTTGCCATGATTGACGCCCTCGCTCACGGTGAGTACATAGAGATGATTGTGTCTGAGGAGCGCCTTGACTACCGCGTGCTTAAACTGGCGAGTTGAGGTGTTTGATGCGTGAAGAACTATTTGAGGATACAAGATGACGCGGGCCTACCTCTATCCTAAAGTCACGAACGAACTACTCGGCGAGGTAGTTGCGCAGATGAGAGCTGCGGGTGACCCCTTAAAAATCGTGCTGTTTGGCTCCCGGGCAAGAGGCGAAGCAAGAGCAGATAGTGACTTGGATTTGCTGGTGATCGAGCGCTCCACGCGACCACGCCACAAACGGTCCGGGCGCTACCGTCGGGCGCTTTTAGGGCTTTTCCCCTCAAAGGACATCGTAGTCTGGACGCCACAAGAGGTAGAAGCGTGGCGGGCAGTTCCTCACGCCTTTATTACTACAGCCTTGCGTGAGGGGCGGACGCTATATGAAAAACAAGGCTGACCACGCGCGAGGCTGGTTCCTCAAAGCGGACAGCGATCTCTCTGCTGCTAGGCAGATACTAAGTGGTGAGGGACCGTACGATACAGCTTGCTTTCACGCTCAACAAGCAGTTGAAAAGCTCTTAAAGGGAATGCTTGCCTTTCACGAGCAAGCTATTGCGCGCACGCACGACCTCGAGGAACTAGCGCAGCTTTGCAAGACGCTAGACCCGTCTTTGACTGACGCGCTAGAGCGCTTCAATCTAGCGAATTTAAGCGACTATGCGGTCGTCCTTAGGTACGATGACGAGTTTTGACCTGAACGTGGGGAGGCAGCAGAAGCAGCGCGTTCGGCTGCTGAGCTTCGCTCGCTTGTATTGTCTAAAGTCTCAGCAGAGGCTAGACCGTGAAGATTCAGACCCAAGGAGGGATTTGCTCGAGGTTCTTTTTAAGGACACTGAAGCGACACTTGAAGAGGTTAAAGATGATGTATTTGAACAGCGCACGAAGGACGGGCGCGTAGTGGGTTTTATAGTAATGAACTTTAGTAAACACGACCAAGACAAGCTAATTCCGCCTTTTGAGATTAAGGTGCTGCCTGCAGCATAGAATAAGCTAGGTTGATGGCTTAATACTCATATATATCTTTGTAAGTATTCTTTAGATTTAGTAAGCAATCCATTCCAACTTTATCACTTGCCACTCATCTATTACGGAGTCATCATGCAAGAACTCGTCGAACGCATTCGCACGGAAGGTCGTAACCTCGGGCGCGGCATCCTCAAGGTAGACGGTTTTATTAACCACAGGCTCGAGCCCAGCCTCACACTCAACATGGGCAAGCACTTTGCAGCTCGCTTTGCCGAAGCCGGCGTAAGCGGTATTACTAAAATTGTCACGGCTGAGGTTAGCGGCATCGCCCCGGCCCTCACAACTGGTATGGCGCTAGATGTGCCCATTGTCTACGCCCGCAAAACCCGCCCCATCACTATGATTGGTAGGACAGAGGTCGGCGGGACAAATGGGGCTGAGGGCGTCTATCAAAGTTCCGCGCCCAGCCACACCAAAGGTGGCATCACCAACCTGATTATTTCACCCGAATACTTGTTAGCTAGCGACAAAGTGCTGTTAATTGACGACTTTTTAGCTTCAGGTAAAACCATCGCAGCGCTAGTGGACCTTATTCAGCAGTGTGGTGCGCAGCTCGCTGGGATTGGCTGTGTGATTGAAAAATCATTTGAAGAAGGGCGCAAAAGCCTCGAGCACTTAGGCGTTCCCATCGTCAGCTTAGCCATTATTGACAGTATGGACGGTGATGACATTACTGTGCGTGACGCTGCACCAATCAACCTCGAGGCAGTTTAGCGTTAGCTCATACTGCGTGACCAAGGTAGACGTAAAACAAACTCATCACTACATTGAACGCTTTTAAGACAATCTTCACCCTTTCCCGCCTTCTAACTTACTTTCCACACAAGCTCACACTGCAGTGACCCATGCTAATTGTTCGTAAACTTGCCACATAATCCACTATGTAATCGTGCTTTTCAGCACCTACAAGCAGCGTGCTAAACTTTGCTGCATGGACCTTGACCACCTGAGCAAAACTCGCCATAACCTCGGCAAGTTGCTCAGCCTTCACGACCGTATTAGCAGTTTGGGTGAGACCTTAAACGTTAACCCAGACGAGATTCCCCTGCGCCTAGATGTGCTTGATGACGGCGACGCCCTGCATGTGATTGCAGAAGTCCCCGGAGTAACTCAAGACAAGCTCGAGGTTGCCCTTGCTGAACGTGAGTTAACCATTGCAGGTGTGCGCGATACCTTACACTTGTCTCAAGACCACTTATCTCAAGATCATGCCAACAGCAGTGTGACGACAATCATTAACGAGCGCTCGAGTGGTCACTTTCAACGCACTATTAGCTTGCCTAGCGACGTTGACCGAAGCGCTAGCACCGCCCAACTGCGCGACGGACTACTCATGTTGTACCTTCCCAAGGTAGCGCATTAAGTCGCCGTTCAACTCCTATAGAAAATCAAAGAAATCATGTTATGCCTCAACGCCCCTTTTCATGCTCGAGGGCACTGCTTGACGGGTATTGTTTGATGGGTACTACTTGATGGATATTACTTGCAGCATTCCTTCTCATCTTATTGTCACGTTCGTTACACGCTGCTTATGTTCCACTGAACCTGTGGTATTGAATCCGTGCATTATTGGGATGACTTGAGGTTAAGTAGCTTGGTTGATGAGCTGCTGAAGTCTTACACTTTATAAGGTCACAAAGGCAATTTGTGGGTACTCACAGTTGCAACCATGTGATGTATGCGTCCAATGACCCTTCAAGATAGCCACAAAGTTCAACGTTAAGATACATTTAGGTTACTCATCTGTCATTCATGTCGTTACCATCTTATCATTGGTTTAGTTACCTCAAGCTCCGACATATGATAAGATATTGTAACGTTTTTCTAGTTTATGTTTTTAAAGTGATGATACTATTTTAGTGTCTAGACTTCTAGTTTAATGTCCGGGTTGAATGTGTAGGTTTAGGTGTAAGCTCCTTAGATACTCACCTCTGCATAACAGTATTTTGAATCTTAGGCACGACATGCCACATAACTACTCATTAAGCCAAACGTTTTTGCAAACAGTGCAGCTTGGAGAACTTAACACTACCGAGCTCAATCTCGCCAACTCAGCCCAATCAGGCAGTTGCTGTACACAGCATAATCTATTTGTTTGTTATTATAACTTATTTGTTATTCTAGTAGCTATCTTACACCCACACTTAGTTTAGAATGAATATGATTGTGCCAAAGTGAATTCTCATGACCCCCTCCCCAAAGCGCCTACCTCAACTATGTCTCAACTAGGTGATGTACTCGTAGTTGACGACACCGAGCTGAACCTGCGCATGATTTCTCAGGTGCTGCGTAAAGAGGGCTATCAAACGCGCGCAGTCAACTCTGGTGCGGCTGCGTTACAAGCTGTACAGGACGCTATTCCCGAAGTTATTCTGTTGGACATCACCATGCCCGACATCGATGGCTACGAAGTCTGTCAAATGCTCAAAGCCCAAGCGAGCACAGCCGACGTACCCGTTATTTTCATTAGCGCACTGGACGCTGTTATTGAC
>JBCCOX010000348.1:0-5639 GCA_039025155.1 Deinococcota bacterium
CATCAACCAACTTCATAACGCTTCCAATTTCTAGTGTTAAGCTCTCTTGAGCCTCGTTAGTCTCGTTTTTCACACCTTCAAGATTAGCTGAGGCTCATCCTCTATTCATTAGCCTGCATTCTTATGTGCTCACCCCTCAGTTATATAGAAGACCAGTTTCGTATACTTATGAATGCTCTGTCAGATGAAGCCAAAGAAGGACCACGCTTGTTTACCCTGACACGTGTTGAACGTAATAGGCTTGTTTCCAAAGAGTACATCAGCCGTCAGTATCGCCTGACCTTGTGGTGTGAGCACGCTCGTTTGCCTATCCACATCATTGATGGTGACAAAACGCGTAGTAAAGGGGTATATACCATCGATGAGTCGCGGGAGTGGTTTACAAACCTTGCTAAACATATTAAAAACGTGTCACAAATGCTATCAGTAGCGTTGCCTGTAGCAGCGTCTGGGGTTAAGTTAGCGTTGGATTCACAAGCTTATGGTCTCATCGAAAAAGAACTTGAACTTACCATGTCAACTACCCAAAACGTTTTAGCTGTGGGCAAAACCGCAGAAGATGGGCTTATGTCCAGCAATTTTCCTGACAACATTGATGAGGATAACATTGACCCAATGCGTGTTGAAGGAGCAGCACTGCGAGAACTACACGTGATTCTACAAAAGGAAGATGAAACGAAGCATTACGGCGGTTTGGTTCGCGTTAACAACAATCAAGGTAAGTTTTTATGGGTGCATGCTAAGTTTAGAAGAGAGTATAATTAATCCCTCCCTGATATTCTATAGTAAATGAGCTATGATGGTCTTTAAAGCAAAGGGGTCCATTTTGAGTTCAAATGAGGTAATTAAATAGCGAGCAAAAAAATCGTGAAATATTTCCCTTAAATCTACATATTAAATCTTGTAACAGAATCCAAACGATAAACTGCAAGGAGTACACAGCTTTTGATACGCTAAACGTGTAACGTCACAAGACTCTAAGGACGCCTTATGCAAATTGCTCTAACTGACTGGTACGTGCGCACACCGGACACAACGATTGAAACTATGCTCAACAAAACGCTCAAAGCAAGCGTTCCGGGTTGTGTTCATACAGACCTGCTAGCACACAACCTCATTGAAGACCCCTACCTTGACCAAAACGAACATGATGTTCAGTGGATTTCGTCAACAGATTGGAACTACAGCACAACATTTGAGGTAACTGCTAAGCATCTTGAGATGGATCGGCTCGAGCTTGTCTGCCTCGGCCTAGACACTATCGCAACCCTATTTATCAACGACCAAGAGATCGCCAAAACTTACAACATGCACCGGGCCTACCGTTTTGACGTTAAACCTTACGTGCAACTTGGGCAAAATACCTTGACGATTCATTTTGCTGCGCCCCAAACATGGTCAGAAGCGCAACGCGATAAGCTCGGTGACTTGCCAAACGCTTACTCTGTGGACAATGCGCCCTACAATTTCATCCGCAAAATGGCCTGTAACTACGGCTGGGACTGGGGTCCTAGGCTCACCACGGTGGGTATTTGGCAGCCGATTTATCTTGAAGCATGGAACACTGCCCGTATTGAGTCGGTGCGTCCGCTTATTAACCTCAATGAAGATTTGTCTAAAGCACAAGTTGACATCAATATATCGCTGGACAAGGTAGTTAAGGCTGATGGTGTGACGCTCGAGGTTCACCTCAGCTCACCAACAGGGGAGACCTTCTATGCGGGTTCAGCCCTCACGTTTGAGGTGGATAACCCTGAGTTGTGGTTTCCGGTGGGTTACGGTGAGCAGCCGCTGTATACGCTCAAGCTCGAGCTAAAACACGGCACTCACTTACTAGATGAATGGGAAACTCGCTTAGGCTTCCGCAAAGTTGTACTCGACACAAGCCTAGATGACATTGGCTCTGCGTTTTGCTTCATCATTAACAACAAACCTGTGTTTATCAAAGGTGCCAACTGGATTCCTGATGACTGCTTTCCAACTCGCGTAGACAAGGCACGTTACCGTAATCGGATCATGCAAGCGCGGGATGACAAAATGAACATGCTGCGGATTTGGGGTGGGGGCATCTACGAGCAAGATGATTTTTACGATCTCTGCGATGAATTAGGTATCCTCGTTTGGCAGGACTTTTTATTTGCCTGTGCGGCCTATCCTGAAGAAGAACCTTACTGGTCAGAGGTTGCCGCTGAAGCACGCTATCAAGTCACGCGCTTGTCACCTCACCCGAGTTTAGTCTTGTGGAACGGTAATAACGAAAACCTCTGGGGCTACGTCTCATGGGATTGGCAGCGTCAGCTCGAGCAGCAGGATGATTCTAGTGAGCGCACTTGGGGGCGCGGATATTATCTAGACTTATTACCAAATATCGTTAACGAGCTTGACTCCAACCGCCCTTACTGGCCGGGCAGTCCGTACTCAGGCAGTCTGGATCTTCATCCGTTAGCCGATAACTACGGCTGTAAACACGTGTGGGATGCATGGAACCAAACCGATTACAGCGTTTACCGGGCTTACATACCGCGGTTTGTGTCGGAGTTTGGGCACCAAGCACCACCTAGTTTTGCAACCTTGCTCGAGTCTATTTCAGAGCGCCCCCTCAAGCCAGATAGTCCCGCTGTGCTTCATCACCAAAAAGCCATTAACGGTAACGACAAGTTACACACCCGCCTAGCTGAGCATTTTCCTGTTCCTAAAGACATTCATGTGTGGCACTATGCAACCCAGCTCAACCAAGCCAGAGCCATGGATTACGGCGTGAGTCACTGGCGCAGTTACGCCCCAACCTGCATGGGCACGCTTTACTGGCAGCTTAATGATTGCTGGCCCGTAACAAGTTGGGCGGCAGTAGACGGTTATGGCCGTAAAAAGCCCTTGTGGTATGCCAGCCGGCGGTTTTATGCGGATAAGTTGATGACCGTTCAGCCTCGAGGAAGTCATCTAGCACTCGTTATCGTTAATGACAGCGACGAGGTTTGGCAAGACACCATCACCGTCCAGCGTTATAGTTTTTCAGGTGAGGTACTATATGAGCAAACTTACTCAATCGAGGTGTCTGCCAGACAAAATCATCAACTCATACTTGATGACGGCTTTCATGCTCACAAGAAGGATGCTGAACTCATACGTGCTTGGGTAGGTTCAGCTGATGATATCTCTGACGCATGGTGGTTTTTTGATGTTGACAAGCGTCTTAACTATCCAGTTGCAGAGTATCAGCTCGACATTACACCAACAGAAGGAGGCTACAAGCTCGAGCTGACAGCGCAAACATTATTACGTGATGTTGTTGTGTATGCCGACAAGCTCGAGCCAAATACTGAGGTAAGTGATCAACTCATCACCCTCTTACCCCAAGAATCGTTTACCTTTACAGTTCGGGCTGCGCGCGTACCAACGGTTGACGAGCTGCGTGCTAATCAGGTCATCCTCTGTGCAAACGATGTGATTCATGACAACAGTCTTGTGGCTCAAAATTCCTAATGTGATGTGGCGCATGTTGTCATTAAGCACAACTCACCATGAGGGCTACAACTAAACCACACAAACATTGAGTATTCTTCTAACTAACATAGATGAACTTTAACGTTCAGTGTCAAAGCCTAAGAACGTGAGATGAGTATTTATGTCTCAGCGCAATGGAACAGGTTTTAGGGAGATACACATGAATAGCCTCAGTCGCCGCACGTTTTTGAAACTGTCTGCTGCTGCCGCTGGTACAGTTGTCCTTCATCAGCAGTTTGGGTTAGCTCAACCAGCGACAACTAGTGTCGTTGCAGATGATATGCGCCTGGCAGCGCAGCAGGTTTTAGAGAGTTTAGGTGATGCCAGAACTAACGCGCAATTTGCGTTTAATGACCAAGAACGCTTTGATTGGCACTGGAACTTTGCCCACCGCCGTGATGGTATTGCCCTAAATCAAATGACCGAAACGCAGCGCGAAGCAGTATTGAACTTGGTCGCTGCTGGCACAAGTCCAGCAGGTTTTCAAAAAGCGCTTGACATCATGTTTTTACAAGCCGTCTTGGGCAATGATCCTGGGCGTTTTTATCTTGCCCTGTTTGGTGACCCCAATGACCGCGCGTGGGGCTGGCGCTTTGAAGGGCATCATCTGTCGGTTAATGTAACTGTTGTAGACGGGCGCGTATCTATGACCCCGCTCTTTTTGGGTGCGCAACCTACCACCGTTGCTCGAGGCGAACGGCAAGGTTTGCAAGCCATGAAATACGAAGAAGAAAGTGCGCGGGCGCTTATGTTGTCTTTGGGTGAGGCTGCCATCTTTAATGCTCGAGCCTTAGGCAATCATCTCACAGGACGGGATACCCAAGTTCAGCCGCTCGAGCCAGTAGGAGTACCAGTCAACACATTTAATGCTGATCAACGTGGATATTTGGAAACGGTGCTCGGTGAGTATCTGGGTGTCATGCCTGCGCCCGTCGCCACTGAGTACCGTGGGAGACTCGAGCAAGCAGGGGTAGACAACATCACCTTTGGCTGGGCAGGGGCGCAAGTGCCGTTACAAGCGCACTACTACCGCATGCAAAATGCTAGTTTCCTGCTCGAGTTTGACAACAGCCGCAACTCTGCTACCCACATTCACAGTGTCTGGCGTGATTTTGAGCACGATTTTGGCTTAAGTTGGGTGTAACGTGTGATGCCTTCTCTATTTGTCTCGAGTCACCGAAAAGCCGCTCATAAACTGTTTTTGCAGCAAGATAAACACAAGTATAGGTGGGATGGTTGCGATCACTGCGCCCATCATCATAGGGCCGTAGGTGGTAGCACCTTCAAAGTTTTGTAAAGAACTTAAACCTACCTGTACCACCTGAATGCGCTCATCTCGGACGATTAAGAGCGGCCACAAATACTGATTCCACATGTAGACAAACTGAATGACGGTCAGCGCGCCAATGACGTTCCAGCTTAGCGGCACCAGGATTTGCCACAGAAACTGGAGCGGTGTTGCCCCCTCGAGCTGGGCTGCTTCGGCGAGTTCAGCGGGCAGGTTAGCAAAGTGCTGCCGAAACAAAAATGCACCTGTGGCACTGGCTAAAAAAGGCACCGAAATAGCCCAAAAGGTATTCCCCCAGCCAATGTTAGAAACCAGCCGGAAGAGCGCAATAATGAGCATTTCGGTGGGCATCATCAGCGTTAGTAAAATAAAGCCAAAAACTAGCCACTTGCCGGGAAAGCGGAAGTAAACAAACGCTAGCCCAGCCAGTAGCGACAAGATAGTTTTGCCCACGGTAACAAACACAGCCAGCAGCGTGCTGTTCCACATAAAGTGTAATATGCGCCGCTCGACGACAACGGCCTGTAAATTATTCCAAAACTGACTGCCAAAGGTCATCTGAAAACTGAGCGTTTCGGCGTTGGACTGGGTTGCAACAATAACCGCGTAAATAAGCGGAAAGCCAATAACGAGCACACTAAGCCATAGCAAAATATGGACATACCAACGCTCAGCTAACCAGATTCGCCGTTTACGTGAACGACTACGTTTAGGTGAAAGACTGTGGCTATCTGAACTGACCATCTTGTACTCTTTCTGGTTACTTCCTTGTGGGAGCTAACCTGCATGGAATGCCTAAAAACAATTAAGGGGAAACGATTATAGGAAAACGACTGTGAGGAAACGA
>JBCCOX010000349.1:0-5635 GCA_039025155.1 Deinococcota bacterium
ATTAAATCCAAAATTTTAAACTTAGTATCAGCTAGTTAATAGCAATCCCACGATGCTGTGATACAAAATCCGCTTATATCCCGAATAATGCCTAAAGGCATCCGATATGTCCAGCGCGGATTTCGTAGCTTATCTTACCTGCTCTGGCAGGGCTTGATCCCTTCGGGAATCAACCGGATTTGATATGACACATGCGTTGGCGTGAGCATAAGGTGTATCTGATGAAATCTCACCTTTCCCCCTTCGCTACTGACGACACATCTAGTGACTGGTTATCAGGCTGTAACAGGTGCTCGTCTAACTAGCTATCAAATACCTTCCTGCCAAACACGTACTAACTTCATGCGGCCAGTGTCAGTGTTGGTTTCGGCAATGGCAACCAATGCGCGGGTTTCATCTACAAATGCGGTGCGTGTATCTAGCTGAAGGCTAAGCCGCTGACCTTGCCGCACACGGACTACCTCTTGGTCGTTAAGCATGTGCTCAGGGTAAGTGAGGATGTTGATAGCGCGCAAACTACGCATAGCGTTGGCATGGTTGGGGTCAAGTTGCTCGAGCCCCACAGCATCCGTAATACCTGCACGCCCAGCTTGCACCCGTACAAGTCCGCTCAAGTGGGCAGGCATACCGACAGCCTCCCCTAAATCTCTGGCAAACGCGCGAATGTAAGTTCCCGCTTGCACGCTTACATAAACAAGGGCAGTTGGGAATGTTCCTAAGCTGTCAGGGAGGGTCTCAACTTGTAATTGGGCAGATGTATCGTCAGCAACGTGCCAGTTGCCTTGACGATCTTGGCTAAAGGTACAGGGGAGTTGCTCACGGCTAGTTGCCCACGCTAAAAGTTCCACGGCATAGTACTTAACATCTCGTGGGGGCAAGTTGAGGTCGTCACCGCGCCTCGCGGCATCATAACTTTTTTGCCCGCCTTGTTTAATGGCTGAAAACGCTGGCGGTTGCTGCTGGGTTAAGCTCAAAAATCTGTCTAGCTTGGCCCTAACCTCATCTACCTGTAAGTTACTTGCATCAGCTTGATGAATAATAGGCGGTTCTGCATCCAGCGTGGCGGTTGCCGGACCGAATGAGACCCATGCTAAATAGGCTTTGCGTGAGGCCGTTAAAAAGGGGGACAGCTTGGTAGCAGCATCACTTAACACCACCAACACACCTGTTGCCAACGGATCAAGCGTGCCTGCATGCCCCACCCGGCGCGTGCCCAAAAGCCTGCGGGCGCGGGCAACAACATCGTGTGATGTGAGGCTAAGCGGTTTGTCTACGATAAAAATCCCCATCAGCTTATTATTATGACCACTTAGGCATTGAGGTCGCGTTGGTGCGCGATGAGAGCATCAGCAAGGTGACCTAGCGTGCTGCCAAGCGGTGCTGAAAGCCGCAAGCTAGCATCAGCATCGCCACGGGTTGGCCCTTGGTTGATGATAGCTACAGGTTTACTGTCTTGAACGGCCCGCACCACAAAACGGTAGCCGGAACGCACCGTGAGCGACGAGCCAAGCACAAGCAAGGCCCCAGCGCGTTCTAACATTTGCCACGCCCGCGCAACCCTAACTTTAGGCACGTTTTCGCCAAAAAAGACGACATCTGGTTTGAGCACGCCGCCACATTTGTGACAGGCAGGAACATCAAAGCTAGTTATAAGCTCGTCTGGAATTTCAGCGTCGCCGTCTGGGGCAATGTCACTAACCTGTGCTTGAAACCTTGGGTTGTGCGCAAGCAAGCGCGTTTGAAACGCCAAGCGGTCTTCGGTAGTGCCACACGACAAACAGCGCACGTGGCTAAGCTGCCCGTGTAGCTCGAGCACGTCTTGACTTCCTGCGTGCTGGTGCAGGCCGTCCACATTTTGGGTGATGATACCGGTGATGAGTCCAGCTTGCTCGAGCCGCGCCAGCGCAACATGGCCTGCGTTGGGCTTACTTTGCTTTACCACCAACCAACCAGCCGCACTTCGAGCCCAATAACGCTGCCGGGCGCGCGCGTGTTTCACAAATTCTTGATAGCGCATAGGGTTGCGCGGTTTGGCCGTTGGCCCACGGTAGTCGGGAATACCTGACTCGGTGCTGATACCTGCGCCCGTCAAAACTAAAGTAGGCTGCTGCTGTAAAAGGTTCGTAAAAGAACCTATATCTTGCTCGAGCTGATGCTTTTGGTGCGGGTACTGGGTTGAACGGTCACTTACTGACAGGGGTGTAGCATTCACATCTATAAAACTCACTTAATCACTATACGCCTCTGGCTGATGGGGTGATGTTTAGAGATTTTAGGCTCGAGGTTGACATGACCAACCGACATGCCACCACCTGAGAGCTTATTGGCGCATTACAGATTAGTGTAATGGGATTAAAGTAAAGATCATCAGATACTGGTCGTGGACAGAAAGAATCTCGAGAGTCTAGTAAGGCTCGAGATTTGTTGCCCTAATCAAGAAAAATCAGATTGCCTAAACCTATGCCGCAGATGATTACATCCAAGCTCAAAACATCACAAGGGTTAATCAGGAACGTAAAACGCAGGACGCATTGCGGTGGCACAGCGGCTGTCTAACTCAACTTCAGGTGTGTCAAAAAATTGGGCAACAAGTTGATCAACACAGGGATTTAAGTCAATGAGCCCGTGACCCATGCCGGGAAATTCAATAAACGTACTGTTCTCGAGTGTTTTAGAAGCGCGTTTGCCCCACGCAGGCGGCGTGATGGGGTCGAGGCTGCCCGCTAGAATCAGGGTAGGGATGTCGCTCACAACAGGCATATTCTCAAATTCGCTGGCAAATTCACTATGCCAGTGGGTGCAACGTTGCAACATAGCAAGCGCAAAGTCAATTTGATCTTGACGAAAGCTAGGATGGACGCCGCGGCTAGCTGTCATGACCATCTGAGCCGTTTGAAACGGCGTTTCTTCGTAGCACTCCACAGAGTGGAACATGCCCTCGGCATCATCGTCTATATCTTCAGCAGCACCTTGAAATAGCTCGCTCATGTTTTGTAAGAAGCCATTGCCCCCATCGTCCTCGCTATCTTCATGATTGTCGTCAGCCTCGAGCAAAACAATATCTTCCAAGCTGAGCTGCCAGCTTATAAGGTCGTGGCTAGTTTGCACGTCACCCTCGAGCGCCAACCAAATAGCAAACGGTAACACTGGAATAATCTCGCTGTCATAAAGCGCTTGAAACAGACTTTCTGCGTAGTCCGTACCCGCAAGTTCATAGCCGTCAGCAAGGTCATAGGGTGTGTCGTTGAGGTCCTCGAGCAGGTCGTAAAACTCAGTTTCTAAGTCTGGATAGGCTGCATCACAGGTATTGCTTTCACGGCAAATTGCAAAAAGGGCATCAAACGCGCGCTGCATGTGCATGGGGCCTTCTGCAAGGCTAGCGACATCTGGTGGATAGGTTGCATCTAGCACAACGCTGCGGAGGGTTTCCGGTTGGTCACGCATCATGGTGAGGGCGAGGCGCGTGCCGTAAGAAATGCCGTAGAGGTTCACCTCAGCAAGGCCTAGCACGTCTATGAGGGCGGCAATATCGGCAGCATTTTCGCGGCTGTTGTAACTGGCGAGGTGAATGCCGTCTTGCTCGAGGCGGTCACGGCAAGCTGCTAACGCTACACTTTCTGTCGCGTAGCGGTCATCATCTATCTCGTCACAGTTGAGGACGGGGAAGGAATAACCCGTACCGCGTTGGTCTACTAAAATCAGGTCGCGCGTTTCTCTGAGTGACGAGTCCACCCAAGCGCCTAGTGCAGAAATTGCTGAGCCGCCAGGACCACCTTCTAAATAGATGACGGCATCCGGCTGAGCAGGTTGCTGACGGGCATACAATAGTGCCACGGCAACCTCAATCATCTCTGTGTCGGGGTGGGTATTGCCGCCATTATCTCTGCGTTCAGGAACCACAAGGACGCCACAGTCAAGGGTCTCACCACGCTCCTCAGCAGCAGGTAAGGCAAACGGACAGCGTTGGTAGTCAAAACTTACATCAGCAAATGTCTGTGCGGGCGTCATACTCATTAGTAAGATGCCAAGCACGAATAGGGTGCGCGTCATGTTTTTAGATTACCGTGCATAAGGTATGAAAAACAGCCCTCTAGTAGGTTGCCGCACAGGAATTTGTATGAGAGCGCTTCTGCTGCAGCATCAAATAACGAGTGTAGAACTTCGCGTCAAAATTCCCCGATTGCATCAAACCCACAAGGCTTAAATAACCTTCGTTCAAAACGTCTAATACTGACGAGGATAGAGTAAAGCC
The DNA here is from genome assembly GCA_039025155.1 of Deinococcota bacterium. Lineage (GTDB taxonomy): Bacteria > Deinococcota > Deinococci > Deinococcales > Trueperaceae > JBCCBI01. Next base: position 4,253 of record JBCCOX010000349.1, read on the forward strand.
ACAAGGTAGAGATCAGCGTACGACGCGGTTTTCAACACAGCCTTCGTTGTTGCTAGCATCACTATCGCCGTCTGCGAGCAAGGTAGCGCAGTTGGTAATAGTACCTACGCCAACAGGCACATCAGTTGTAATGTCCACGATGAGCAACAAGTTGGTGAGCGCACCTAAACTGGCAAAGTCACCTTGATTGTAAGTGCAGGTAACAGCATCACGGTTGCCTGCGGTGAGGGTACTATTACATGTCCAACCAAGCCCAGCAGGTGTTTCCCGGAAACGCACGCCTAGTGGCAGGGTATCGGTCACAGTAATGGGTAAGGGCATAAAGTTAGGGCCTGAGTTCGTCACTTCGATACGGTAAGAGTAGCTGTTGCCCACCTCAACCTCACTTGCAGCTAAAAACTTGGCGAGGCGGGCGTCAAACACGCGCGTGACAGGCGCGCGCACACAGACCCGTTCGGAGACACCTACGACACTCACAAAGGCGCAGTTTTCAAGCTCACTTGCTGCAGTTTCTTGTACGCTGACGGTCAGGATAAGGGGCTCGAGGCTGATCTCAATATCACCTGCCAACCCCGTTGCTAGCTCGCTGACGGTTTGGTTGTAAGTGCAGACAACGCGATCTGTGCCATTGTTACTACTTACTTCACACGTCCAGTTGCTGCCAGAACTACCTACAAACGACGTACCTGATGGCAAATCATCGCGAATACGCACAGCTTCGTTGATGGCATCCGCGTCGTCTTTGTCCAGGTCTAAACTGGCACTAACGACATAATCTGCTTGCCGCCCAACTTGTAAGCTGCCACTAAGCGTTTTACTGGCTGTCCAGGTGAGAAGGGGGGCAAGTTGACTCTCGAGGCAAGCTTCGTTGTTGCTAGGTTCAGCATCTGGCGCAAGTTCCACGCAGGTAGTTAAACTTCCAGTGGCATCAGCAGGAACATTCACGGGCACAGTGAGCAGCGGTATGGCGTTAAGGTCTGTAGGCGTGAGCTGACAGCTTAACGTGCTGGCATCCACAAGGTCACATGTCCACGGGCTATTAACCGTGCTGGCATCGCTGGTAAGTCCCGTGGCAAGGTTAAGCTCGAGTCCAATTGGGCTGAGGTTAGCGCCCTCAGCAGTTTCGTGAGTCACGGTAATGACATAGCTACTTGCTGCACCCGCTGTCAGCGGCGTCTCTAGAGCCAAATCTACGGCAAGGTCGCGGGCGTTTACCACCTCAGCTAGCGCGCAACTTTCACTGTTGGTCGGGTTGGCATCGCGCAGGCTCAACGCAGCACAGTTTTCAATGCTGTCTGCTGCGTCTGTAGCCACCTCAACGTTAATTATGAGACTTGTTTCACTGCCTGCTGCCAGTTGCTCGGGTTGAAAATCGCAAATGAG
>JBCCOX010000350.1:0-5627 GCA_039025155.1 Deinococcota bacterium
CACAGCTTGTTTAGCAGACGGCTTAGACATTCGCCTTAGCACACCTGTGACCCGCATCAACTGGCAAAAAGATAGGGTAAATATTTATACCCATGAAGATGTTCTTGAAGCAGATAACGTCATCATCACTGTGCCGCTAGGGGTGCTCAAAGCTGGTCACATCCGCTTTGTGCCTGACCTTCCAGAGCTTAAACAGGAGGCACTTGCAGGTTTACGCATGGGGCCTGTCATCAAACTAGTGTACGTTTTTGAGGAGGCAATTTTGCCTGCAGTGATCTCAGCGGTGTACAGCGCGAACACTCCACCTATGTGGTGGTCGCCTAATTTTGGACATCCGCAGCAAGCAAGTAGCGAGCAAGTTTGGACAGCCTTTGCCAGTGGTGACTGGGCTAGGGCTTTATTGAGTGAAGCGCATGAAACAACGACAGAAACGATGTTACTTAACGCTCTTGGTAGCCTTTCTAAGGCCTTAGATAAGCCTTTGCCGCAGCCTAAAACCATGAAACTGGTGAATTGGCCGGCTGACCCTTACACACTAGGTGGCTATAGCTATCCAGCGCCGGGTCACACGAGTGCGCGGGCGAAGCTTGCTGCAGCTATGCCGCCGCTGTTTTGGGCTGGCGAGGCAACGGCCCCACCTCATCAAACAGCAACCGTCCACGGCGCGCTGGTGTCAGGTCGGCGGGCAGCTCGAGAAGTAATGAAACACGCTGGAAAAGTGATGACAGCATCAGATTGACGGCTGCACATGAAGCTTTTTGAGCTAGTCTCGAGTTAGACCTGTATCAATATCAACATGTATCAACATCAACATGTCAACCTCAATAGGCCCCTACACCTACAACGCGGCTAAACTTAGCTGATGACATCTGAACCTGTGGAGACAGTGGAGTTTGTCGATCTTGAGGCTGTGGAGTCTGGAGAGTCTGTGGAGGCTGAGGCTGTGGAGTCTGGAGAGTCTGTGGAGGCTGAGGCTGTGGAGAAGGTAGGCTGGCTCGAGCACATCCTGCTTGCGCCCATCTACATCTACCGCCGGGTGATTTCGCCGCTTACCCCGGCAACTTGCCGCTTTCACCCAACTTGCAGTCAATATGCCATCACCGCCATTCGCAGGCACGGCGCGTTGCGCGGAAGTTGGCTGGCGCTACAACGCATCAGCCGCTGCCATCCGTGGCATCCGGGTGGGGTTGATCCTGTGCCCTCAAAACATGTGCGTTGTGATGACAGTAATACCATGTAATACCAAGTCTTACACAGCACATCATGAGCTCAGGATATTCCAGTCAGACTTTGCTGCTGTTGCCGCTCGCTTCAACGTGTTGTACAGGAAGACGTAACACCAAGTTATACATAAACTGATCCCATAAAGAATGAATCAAGAAGGCCGTTGCACCTGAAAGAAAATTTGTTGCTACTACCTTGGCAATTGTAAATGTACCCACTGTCAACATTGGGGGAGGTGGTCTATGTTGACAGTGGGTACATCGGATACCTACTTAAGTGAAGACGCTAATTCATGCGTCATTAGGAGATGACATGAACACTAAAGCACATCAGCAAGAACGACCTTGGGACCTCATTGTGGTTGGCGCAGGCATCGGTGGCCTCAACGCGCTTTACGTTGCGACAGAGTATTTACCTAAAGACGCGCGTGTGTTGCTTATTGACAAACGTAAGCAAGTTGGCGGCATGTGGCACAGCACGTATAATCACGTGCGCCTCCATCAGCCTTATCAGTCTTTCACCGCAGGTGACATCGAGTGGAAGCTCGGTAAGGACCCCGCGCACCTGGCTAACCGCTTTGAGGTGCTCGAGCATCTGCGCCACTGCCTCGAGGTAATTCGTCAGCGTTGTGAGTTGCATACTATGTTTGGGAGCGCCTACGAGCGTCACGAGGAAGCCGTAGACGAACAGGGCGCGCCAATGGCACGGGTGTATGTGAACGCACATGGGCAGCGGGTTGAGTTGTCCACCAAGCGCTTTATCAAGGCACTCGGGTTTAATGCACAGCCGCATAAACCCCTTGCTGTATCAACTGACAAGGTGCGCTCGATCACGCCTGAATCGTGGGACTACCTAGGCGAGGCGATGACTGCCGACCAGAAACCAATCTATATTATCGGCGGTGGCAAAACCGGGGCGGATGCTGCCTATCACGCTGCTAAACGCTACCCTGGGCGCGCCATTCACATGATTTCTGGCTCGGGTAACTCCTTCTTTAACCGCGACAAAATTTTTCCAACGGGTGCAAAGCGCTATGTGAGTGGTACGTCGATCATAGGCACAATAATCGATTTGGCACTACATTACGATGGCATCAATGAACGAGAGGTCTATGAGTATTCCGTCGAGCGGTATGGGCTTGCGTTTGAGGGCATTGAGACTAGTGGAAGTATTTTTGGACTTTTGTCGCCTGAAGAAAAGCGCGTTATTGATGAGCATGTACAGGTGAGGAACGGTTACTTTAAAGATGTTCTCGAAACTGAGAATGGCGAGCTTGTCATGACTTTCCGAGACGGTGAGCAGCAAGTCATCGAAGCGGGGAGCTGGATTGTCAACTGCAAGAGCATATTACTTCAAAAAGAGTCAGAACTAGAGCCATGCTTGTCGAGCAACGGTGCAATACTATCAATTACGCAATCTGCAGCGCTAGCCTTTTTGACGAGTGTCAGCGGCTATCTGCTCACGCATCTATGGATGCGCGGCAAATTAGCGGATACACCACTTTGGCTCATGGACCTTCGAGGACTCCGTCAAACAGACAAGTGGAATTTCCTTGTCACAGGCTCGGCGCAAGTTGCTTACAACGTTCTGACCACAATGGACAAGCTGGACATGAAGACCATGATGCGCTGCCTGCCAGCCGGTGATAATTGGTATCCGACTTACCGTACCCTCTGGATGTTTGGGAAACTCTTGGTGAGAAAAGATAGGGTATTGAGGCAATTTCGGGGTGCGCTCGAGCGCTTTGAAGCACGCCATCCAGTGCGGCGGCCTATGGTTGGTGACGTGCCTGCGGGGCGCAGCAACACCAGTATCCCCAGCCCGCAACAGCTAAAAGATACCGTGAGGATAGCAAGCGCAGGATAACCGTGATCCCTAGCCACGCCTTTGTAATCATGTCTCAAAGCAAGCCCTGATGTATCCTCTTAGCGTCATGCTCACCTTGAGCCAACGGAGGCGGTTTTAAATGAGTAAGAGGTCCTACCATCATGGTGACGTTCGTCAGGCGGCGCTTGACGCGGTGCTCGAGATGCTCGATGGTGGTGAGGCGGGGTCGCTCTCACTGCGCACGATCTCGCAACGTATCGGTGTCTCACATCACGCGCTTTACCGCCACTTCGATAACCTCGAGGATCTACTCGGCGAAGTTGTAAGCGTTTGTTTGGAGCATCTGAATGCGTTGCTACGCCAGGCGATTGAGCAAGGTGATGACCTCGAGCAACGTGTGCGCTTGGGGTGTGTGGCTTACCTCAAGCACGCCCTCGACCATCCCGCGCGCTACGAGCTGATGTTTGCACCAAGCACGCCCATGGCCTCACACCAAAAGGCTTGGCAGGCTGGCGAAACCTCCTTTGGTGTGCTAATTGCCCTCGCCGTTGAGGCTGGTGCCTCCGAACCGGCCTTACTGGCCTTTCAGGTCTGGACAACAATGCACGGCACAGTCGAACTGCTCAAGCACGTCGCCCTACCTGCAGGTCTTGGCGATAAGCGCTCGGCGCTCCTCTCGCAAACCGTAGAGGCATGTACGCACACCTTTTTGAGGGTGGCAAACGCGTAATCAGTATCCTCAATGGTCGTCTATCCGCCACATTTCGCTCGTAAATGTGGCGTCCACTCTTCCAAGGAGTCATAAAATGTACGCAGGAAATAGCATCACCCTTTTGGGTCTTGTTTCAGCTTCAGCTGCTGTTGCAGGTGGTACTTTTCATATGCTTAGCGGCATGTCAAGACGTGTTGAGCATCACGTCGCTGAAAATGACGGTCTGAAAACGCACTACGTCAGTTTAGGAAGGGGTCCACTCGTCGTTTTGATTCACGGTATCCCTGAGTTTTGGTATTCGTGGCGAAAGCAAATCGAACCTCTTGCCGCTGCTGGCTTCCGGGTCGTGGCGATTGATCAGCGCGGATTTAACCGTTCAGACAAGCCGAGTGAGACAGAAGGTTACGCAAGCCAGCACATCGTTAAAGATGTCGCAGCCGTCATCCGCCAAGAGGGGTACGAGCGGGCGCATATCGTTGGGCACGATTCTGGTGCTTTAGCTGCTTGGCTGTTTGCGACCATTCATCCCGAAATGACCGATAAGCTCACCATTCTAAGCGTCCCACATCCGAATGCGTTTGCCGAAGAACTCGCTACGAATCCTGCGCAGCACAAAGCGAGTGAGTACGCCCGCAAGATGCAACGCGGTGACCTTGATATTCGCATGCTGTTTCGGGTTGGACTGCTTGGTGTCTTGCGCCATCCAGCTGGCTGGCTACTTTACACTGCTGCAGATATCCGCACGGATCACCGCGCCGTGTCGTCGTTCTACGAGGTGAACTATCCGCGCGAGCCTTACACCGTTAATGAAACCATGCCCAAAGTGCGAGCTCCGACGCTCGTCATCCACGGTAGAAAAGATCGCTTTTTGCTCGCGTCAGGTCATGCGCACAATAGTAAATGGACAGAAATAGAACCTGAAACGGTGATGCTAGATGCAGGACACTTCGTCCAACAGGAGAAAGCGGAAGAGGTAAACAGGGTACTGCTCGAGTTCCTCACGCGGGGCACTACAAGAGGGTCTCAGTGACCTTTTCTCCTACTTCAAAAATGCATATACTACAGGAAGTTCGTTCCAATTTTTGTTTCGCGGGGACAAAATGCGACAGCCAACCTTTCACATTACAGAGAAGGCACTCGAAGTGTAAGAAGATCCCGCTGGAGAAGCTAACATTGTCATAAACAATGTCTTTGTCATAAACAATGTCTTTGTGGGCATGCTCGAGCTCTGTTTGTGTATTGGGGATGGGTATGATGGGGACACATAGATTTGTCGCGGTGAGCTTTGTATGATGAAGCTATGTCCTTAGCAGTCATACTAACGACAGATATCCACATTAAACTTGACCTAACCGAAAGCCACAAAATTGCTGGCAGCAGCACGTGGCTATGAAAACAACTCGTGTGGCTGTCATCCAACTCCCGTGGCTCGGCAGTTCTGAGCAGATGGCACAAGCCTACCGCAGGCTGGTTGCAGATGCCGCTGGACAAGGCGCAGAAATCATCGGCTTGCCCGAGTTTTCGCTGTTACCCTATGTTGCTGGCGTGCGTGACCCAGACAACTTCCGTTGGGCAGAAGCGCGTCACGGCGGGCCAACAGACCTGCTCATGTGCGAACTTGCTAAAACGCATAGTGTCACCATCATCAGCAGTATTTTTGAACGCCTAAGCCACGTTCCGCTAACGTCTACGGAGCCAACAGACTACCTAGATACAGCGCTTATTCACACGCCAGATGGCGTCTTGCGCTACGCGACCGAAAAGCTGCACATTCCTTCTGGTGACGGCTACCATGAGACAGATTATTTTATAAGTGGTAACTACGAAGCTGCGCCAGCGCCTTATCCAGTTCACGACCTCGAGC
>JBCCOX010000351.1:0-5596 GCA_039025155.1 Deinococcota bacterium
GGGGTAAACGCAAGCGGCATCCCCAAGTTGCTGAGAATGGTTGCGAGGTCGAAGCTCGAGCGCATCTCAAACCGTGGCAATTCCACATTCACCCGTCTGGTGCTTTGATTGGCTAAGGCCGTTTCATAAATGCTGGCAAGATTATCACTTACCGTTGTAAATGCACCTTCCCTCGGCAAGACAATCATCATAGACGTGGTCTCACCTTGGTAGGGCAACCGCAGGGTTTGGTAGCTGTCTCCCTCACTGTAGGTAAACTGACGCATTTGCCGCATGGTGGGTACTAAACTTTCTCGTCCAAAGGCGTTAAACGGGTTGACTTCGGTGGCATCTGGGTCAAACGGAAACTGCCATAGGGCATTGAAATAAATTGCGTTGGTGAGAATCAAACGGGTGTCCGGGGTGACGGCACTCGAGGGGAGAAGTTCAGGAATAATGCCGTTGGTAGCTTGGTTAACCCATGCATTAATCGTGCGGCGCGCGTCAGTGCTAGCCGTGCGAAAGTCAAGATTACGCAAAGTTGCCCCGTAATCCAGCCGGCTCATCAGTAAAAACTCAGGTTCAAAGCGGCTGTCTTGTTGGGCCCATAGCGCGTTAGCGAGGTTTAAAGTGAACCCTTCACGGGATTCCAGATTATCACTTAAGTCACCGAGGAGGTTGGCGAGGTCTCGAGCAGGTAAATCAAACCCTAAAACGTCCTGCATTTGGGTTGCCGTCTCACCATTAGCACCGCCATACGTCATCGCCAGAGCTAGCGAAATGCTAAACGGCGACACAAACAGGTTATCTTCTGCGGCAAGTTGGTCGTAAAGGTCAAAGGCAAAACGGTTGGTACTGGCAGTTACAGCAGTTATGTCAGATGTCATCAGAGAAGATTGTCCAAAAGAGAGAGGCATCATGCTGCTAGCAAGAAAGCTTGTAAGCAGCCCTAAACGTCGCAATACAGAGTTCATGAATGTAGCCTAGCACGCACATCTAGGGAGATGTTAAAGGTTCAGCAAGCATTTCTTTAACCTCACTAAGGGTGGCCATCATAGAAGGTTAACGTGGCCCAAAAGATGACTGCGGCAAAAGTGATCATCAATGGCCGCTAAAAAGGCTGATGCTTGGCTAGTACGCGCTATGTTGACGGCTTAGATGTTGACAGCTTAGGTTCACGGCCTGACTGGTTTGATGCGCTTAGTTTGATGCGCTTAGCTTGATGCACTTAGCTTGATGAACTGGCTTAAAGCATTGAGATAAGGCTGGGCTGGTTCATGAACATCATGATGGTTAAGTGCAGCTAAGCTCATGGACGTATCAGCGTGCTAGCGTAGGCTCATGCTTATGAGGATGATTACAGGTGTGGTGTTGGCGCTTGCTGCGGTGTTGGTGTCGCTGTGGCAGCTTGACGTGGTGAGTCCGCCGGTATCTCGTTTTGCAAGTCGTGAAAGTGAACAAGTGATAGCCTCACGGGCCTTGCTCGAGGCCGTTACCGCAGGTGACCTAGTAGCAGTAGAAGCTAGCCTTGCCCAAGGTGCTGACGTACGTATGCGCGACGCTGACGGCCTCACCCCCTTGATGCAAGCGGCGTCAGGCGGGGCAGATGATAGCTTGGTGCAGCTTTTACTAGCAGCCGGTAGTAACCCCAACGAAAGCAGCAATAGCGGGATGACCCCACTTATGTACGGCGCGCTCAACGGTGATCCGATGATTCTTGAAACCCTATTACAGGTGGGGGCTAACCCAACCTTGCAAGACGCAACTGGGCGGCGAGCAGTTGACTACGCAAGCGCCCAACCAAATTTACAAGGTATGGCGGTGCTCGAGACACTCACCAGCCTAAGTAACACAGCATATGACCCTGTTTGGCCAAGTGCGTTTGCCATGCCGATTGCGGGCGCAACCATGAGCTCGAGGGTTAGCCACTTACCCAACGCCCGCCGCGCCTATCGCAACGGCTTTCACGAAGGGTTTGACTTTTACGACGGTGTGGTGAGTGTGCCTATTGCTTACGGCATGCCTACAGTGGCAGTTGCACCGGGGCGAGTAGTACGCATTGACCACGACTATCAAGAACTAACTCCTGAACGCTTGCAAAGCCTTTTAGATGAAGCTGCTCAACTTGCTGACACACCAGAAGATACCCTTGATTTACTGCGCGGGCGGCAGGTTTGGCTCGAGCATACTGGCGGTTATGTCTCGCGCTACGCACACCTAGCCGATGTCGCTGAGAACCTACAGGTAGGTAGCGTGGTAGACACAGGAGATATTGTCGGCTACGTGGGTAACTCGGGCACAGACGACGCTGCTGCTGGCACGCAGGACTTTCCACACTTGCACTTTGAACTGTGGCGCGGGGACACTTACATGGGGCAAGGGCTCGAGCCAGACGCCATTTATGACCGGGTGGCCCAAGTTTTTGGGGAAGTTGCCTTGCCGCCTGTTCGTGAAAATTAGCGCTCGAGGGGGTGATGCACTAGTATTGCATCACCCTACAGATTTTGTGCTCATTGCTTAGCGTTAAAAATAGCTCTAGGCGAGCAAAGCCTGGTACAGCCTGTAATGTTATTTGGCTATTACACACGTAAGCCAAATACACCACCTTAGGTGATGGTGTAGATGACAACGTCACCATTAACTGGTCCATAGCGCGTAACTGAGGCGACTAGGCACATCAGCAAATCTGGTCAATCGGTAAACGCCCTAAAAACCATGCTAGGCGGCGGCGGTTGGTTTCAGAAAAAAAAGTCATTAAGGTTAAACCTTCAAAACAAGGGTAGACTCGGCTCAAAATATGGGGATCCACGTGACGCTTAGGGCGACTTAACAGCATGGCATTGGCTTCACGGTGGGCTGTAAGGACGGCCCACGGTTCCCCCGCTGCAGACAGGTGAATAAAGCCTGTAAAATAGCGCCCCATTAACATTTCAACGCGCCGCCACCCACGAAAGTAGCGGTGAATGGTGACAAGGTCGTTGCGAAACGGCAAATAAGCGGCTCGAGCTTTGACAGTGGCGCGCCCTTTGATATCGCCGCGATCATTCCAAATATGATAGATCGGCGCACTCGGTAAATAATCAGCCTCCCAGCCTTGGTCAAGGTACTCAATAATGGCGGGGATTTCTGTTTCGTACATAAAGTAACCCTGTGGGCTAGGCGGTGCTTGCTTGGCAGTCTCGCGGCGAATGAGCACTGCGCCTGCATGATAGCTGCGAGTTGGCACGTAATCTGCACCGTCTGGTAGTGGTGGGAAATAGGGTGTGTAGCTAAGTCGGTCCGTACCGGGGCGCATAAACGGCAAGGCCACAACGCCTAGTTTATCTCCCCTAGCATGCATGTGCTCCACCATGGTACGGAGGCTGCCCGGCGCGGGGTAGGCGTCATCATCTAAAAAAAGAAGCAAGTCGCTACGCGCGCTGTTAATGGCTTTGGGGAGTGCGTCAAAGCCTTGTGGGGTGTCGTTGCGAATGACGTTCACACTTGGGTAGTTACGCAGCATGGCTTCAGTGCCGTCGCTCGAGGCATCGTCTAGCACAATGACCTCGAGGCTTACTTCGCGGCTCGCCAGCAAGCGCTCGAGCAGTTCTTGCAGCATGTCACGGCGTCTATGGGTGGGAATAATGATGCTTAGGTCAGGTTGATTTGATGAATGCGTCATGGTTCAGTGCGAGTTCCTTTTGTAGCGTACCAAAGCTAGGTCATACAACTTCTAGGTCATACAAGCGCGAGTGAGTCCTCACGAGCAATCAGCTGGCAGTTTTCAATATGGGTGTATTACATGCGCTGATATTAGATGATGAGATTTAAAAAAGTAGCCTCTAGTGTAGATATGTTGTGTTCAAGATTAGGATATGCGTTTCCTCTACAATGTTTAGCCCTACTATAAGCCGCCAGGGTGTCAAGTAATGGTGTCAGGTGTCAAGTACGCTAGGCTAGTCACGTGGCCAAGCTGTCAAGTGGCGAGGGCGTCGTCTACAGACTGCCAAGGTATAACGCACAGACTGCAGAGATACAACAGTCAAACTATATAATTGACTACCTAAGGTAACCGTGATCAGGTTGCTTAATGTCCTAGCAACCTAGAAAGCGTGACGCGCATACTTTAGCTAAGAGCTTAAACGTGTTCGTTAGAAGTAAGTGGCTCGAGCTGACTGTGCGCTGTGCATCGTATAGCTTCTAGTCAAAGTACGAACTCAATGAAGCTTTTGCAGTCTAAGGCGAGATCGTGCAACATAGTAGCTAGAAAAGAGGTCTACGATGAGCACGATCAAGACAAGTTTAAGGGAAACAGAGGTTAATGAGCACATCTATCCACATATAAGTGTTGCCAAACGAGGCTATGCTTGCAAGATACCGTTATTCAAAGTGTTCAATTACACCTTGTACAAACTTCATACGGGCTGTCAATGGTCACAATTAGCTATAGCTAGGGATAGCGCGGGAAAAAAAGAGATGGCTCAATATGGATTCCAAGCGCATGAACAACAGAGAAGCTAAACTGGGGCATGGTGCTTCATTTGCAAGACATGCTGGATGATGAAAAGGTGTACGAAACCGTCAGACAACTTAGATAGACAGATGGGATGGTGCGCTGCGCCCATTGTAATTCTGATGAAGTTGTCAGGAGGGGCTATCACAACACCGAGAAAGCTCGTGGGCGCTATCGCTGCCCGGGTGAGTGCTGTAGCCAGTTTGATGATTTGACGGAGAATGTGTTTGAAGGTCATCATCAGCCACTTGAGGTGTGGGTCTTGTGTCTGTACTTGATGGGCTTAAATCAATCGAATCGTCCGATTGCCAGGGAGCTTGGCTTATACAAAGATGATGTGCAAAGCATGACCAAACAGCTTCGGACCGGGGTCATAGCAAAAAAAAGATGTTGCGTTGAGCGGGGAGATAGAGGTCGATGAAGTCTATGTGGTGGCAGGTCATAAAGGCAAGCCCAAGAGTGTTTTAACTAAAGGTCGTTCAGGACAACACAGGCGACTGAAAGGGGCAAGAGGTCGCGGCAGCAGTGCCCAGAAAGATAAACCGCCTATCTTTGGCATGCTGCAAAGAGGCGGTCAGGTGATTATCAACATACTTAATAACGTGCAGCAGAAAACCATCCAGCCCATCATCCAAAGTTGTGTTCAAGCTAAAACACCGACGTAAGAAATTGGCATAAGAAAAACGCGCATCCTAACAGTCATTTCAGGAAAAGCTCAATGACAGGCACGGTAAGGTCGGGCTTGGTAACGGGTAGCTCGAGCGTCAAACTGCCTTCTTGACCTGACATCCCTGTGTTTTGTGCTTGAGCATTAGGATCAAGCGTAATCATCTTGACCTCAGAAGCATCATGTAAAAACTGGGCGTAGTCTACTTTGCCTGCAAACCCATCTAAATGAATATGTTTAAAAGGGTAATTAAATATGTGTAGGTATAGCGTCTTACCGTTTTGCGTATAACGGCAATCAACTGGTGGTGTAAACTCACTTTGCGTGCAGCCGTAAATCGAACGGCTGTGTTGGTGCATCCAGCGTCCCATACCATTGAGACGGTCTAACGCTCTTACATCAAACTCGCCGCGACCTGTTGGGCCAACGTTTAACAGCAAATTGCCGCCTTTGCTGAC
>JBCCOX010000352.1:0-5585 GCA_039025155.1 Deinococcota bacterium
CCCCAAGTTATGCCCGGTTGAGGCTGAAACTGATGTTAGCTTCACCAATGAAACCGTCCCATTAGCTGAGGGCATGCAAGCTCAACCCGCCACCATGCAACCCGGCGACGTGCTCTTTTTCAACGGTCAAGTCATTCACGGTAGCGGTCCCAACACCAGCGACCGTTTTCGGCGTGCGCTCATTGCCCACTACGTTGTTGGCGACGCCCAAAAAGTTGCTGAGTTTTACCACCCGCTACTTACCTTCGACGGTCAAGAAGTTGCGCTAGGAACCAGTGAGCACGGCGGTCCGTGTGGTGTCTGGGTTGACAAACAAGGTCAGCAAGTACTTGAGATGCAAGCAGCTAAACCCAGCTAATCTTATTTTTAAGACTCATACCGACGACAAAATTACTTTTCGTCAAAAGAACATTGATATCAGTGAGTTATCAAAGGTTACGTCACTTCAGTATGCTAGTTAAGATCGAGGCTGATGTGTCGTCATCTATGTGCTCATCTGCCAAAAATTATCTTATTTTGAGTTAGTTTTTGGCATGTAGCTAACCCAATGTCTCTAAAATGATACACGGCAACACTCACATGTGACATTTAATGATGCCTCTACCAACCTCAGTAGCGCTTATAAAGTTAACAATCAACAGGCAGATAAACCTTTGCTGAACGCGAACTACCTTGCAGGCCATGCAGCGGCTAGGTATACTACAAAGCGGTTAACACCAAAAACAATCTGATTTCTGGAGGTAGGAATGAAACGTCGTGATTTCCTTAAAAAAGCAGGGACGGCTGTCGCTGCAAGTAGTGCTTTTTCACCGCTCATGTTTGCCAATGCGCAAGCAGCTAGTTTTCGCTTTGGCATGGTTACATCTTGGCCAACCTCGCTAGACACCATTTTTGGGGGTGCAACCAACACCGCACAGTACATTAGCGATCTAACCGATGGCGACGTAGAAGTTGAAGTTTTCCCCGCAGGAGCGCAAGTTGGCGGGCTAGAAGTATACGACGCTGTTTCTAATGGCTCGTTTGAAATGGGTCACACAGCTTCGTATTATTACGTGGGCAAAAACCCTGCCCATGCCTTTTTCACTGCCGTGCCATTCGGCTTAAACGCCCAGCAGCAAGACGCATGGCTACTGTCTGGTGGCGGGCAAGAACTGTGGGATGAACTCAACGCAACCGATAACCTCATCGCCTTCCCAGCAGGTAACACGGGCGTACAAATGGGCGGTTGGTTTAATACCGAAATCAACAGCCCTGACGACCTTAACGGCCTCAGAATGCGCATTCCTGGCCTTGGTGGGCAGGTTATGGGCCGTGCTGGCGTGAACGTGCAGCTTATTCCAGGTGGGGAAATTTTTGTGGCGTTAGAGCGCGGTGTTATTGATGCTACCGAGTGGGTTGGTCCTTACGACGACGAAATTCTCGGCCTCAACCAAGCTGCTCAGTTCTACTATGCACCCGGTTGGCACGAACCTGGTCCAACCCTTGGTACTTATGTCAACTTGGATGTTTATAACGACCTCCCTGCTGACATTCAAATGGCCATCCGCTTTGCGTCTGAAGCAGCTAACCAGAAGATGATGGCAGACTACGACGCCAAGAATGGGCCCGCTTACCAGCGTCTGTTAGCGTCTGGTGTTGAACCACGCACCTTCCCAGATGACGTTTTGGCTGTACTTGAAGGTCACTCTAACGACATCAACGAAGAAAACGCTGAGGCAGATAGCTTCTATGCTCGCGTGTATGAAAGCTTCCTCACCTTCCGCAGCAACATTCGCGGTTTTCACGAAGTTGGTGAGTACGCATTTTTAAACTACGCGCTAACCGACCACAGTATGATGTAAACATCAAATTTGACGTAAAAACTAAACCACAGAGGCGGGGCAACGTTTGTCCGCTTCTTTTTTTATGATGAATAATGTTGCTATGGCCGATGACTCAGCGTATTTGCACATACCTACTCATTTAAATGACGTAAGGCGTTGGCTCGAGCAACACCTCTCGCCCATTGCAGGCAGCCCGCAGGTTGAAACGTGGCACTTGCTCGAGGCCCTTCTTGCCAAGCCCAAGCACATCATTCTCAACGAAATAGGGTCACTTACAGAAGCCCAACGTGAAACATTGGGCAAATGGCTAACGCGCCGCCTTAACCGCGAACCCCTACAATACATCACCCAAACGGCCTATTTTTACGGACTTAAGCTCAAGGTGACGCAGGCTGTGCTCATCCCCCGACCTGAAACTGAGCTGATGGTGGCAGATGCACTTCAGCACATACGCACACTTACCGCGCCAACCGTGGTTGATGTTGGCACAGGTAGCGGAGCCATTGCGCTGACAATTCAACGGGAATGTTCACAGGCTCAAGTGACTGCCAGTGATGTGTCTGAGGACGCGCTCGAGCTAGCTCACTCAAACGCCACCTCACTTGGTTGTGATGTCAGCTTTATTCAGTCAGATTTACTGGCCGAGGTTAAGCTTCAACACGCTGTGATGCAAGCAGATGTTGTGCTGGCTAACCTTCCCTATTTACCAATGAGTGACCAACGTTGGCTCACGCCGGAAGTGCTTGCTGAACCTAGCAGCGCGCTATTTGCAGGTGAAGACGGGCTGGGACTAGCCAGTAGGCTCGAGCAACAGGCTTTTAAACTCATGAAACCCAGTAGCCTGCTCTACCTAGAACTGGACCCACGTAACGTGCAGCGCGCGTTTGAACAAAGTCAAGCTTGGGCAACTAAAGAGATACTTAGCGATTTAGCAACCCGGCAGCGGTTTTTGAAACTCACACGCTAAGCGAACACTCCTCAGCTAGTTGATGCTAGTCAACTTCTATTGTGCCCTCAGCAACCATCACGCTATTGCCGCCGATCCACACGCCTGCGACCTTGCCGTCCTCTTTTTCTGTGCGCGTGTCGATATAGCTCGGGCGCTTTAAGGTCACACCCTGCATCATGCGCCAACTAAAGGGACTGTTTTTAGATGCATTATAGTGTGTCAGCAAGCCTGCTAGCGCACCATTAGCACTTCCTGTGGCGGGGTCTTCGGTAGCCCCATCTAGCGGTGAAAACATGCGCGCATGAATGTCAGCGTCTAGGCTGTGCCCTTTTTTAGTGTGGGTGTACAAATGAACATCTGAGGTTGGACTTTCAGCGTCTAAAACATTAAACCCGGGCAGATAAACAGATGCTTTAGCAAGCGCAGCAGCATCATGTACTTCAACGACAACAAAGGGAAAACCTACCGAGGCAACTTGCGGCTTGTGAACGCTTGTAGCAATATCATCAACCGATACGGATAGCGCGTCTGCAATGAGCTCAAGGGGTATCTCTACACCCAGTGATAAGGGCTTGGGCGCTTCTAACTCGCACCACAGAGGCAAACCCGTCGCCAAGCCCGTCGCATTACGAATAGTGATGGGCACAGAGCCGACATCTTCTTCAAAGGTAATGTGCTTAAACACGCCTAGCTCGCCCAATTCACCGATGCTAGCCAGTACAAACGCCGTGCCCACGTTAGGATGGCCTGCAAAGGGGATCTCTTTAGTGGGTGTAAAAATGCGCACGCGGCGAGTATGACCTCGCTCGGGGGGTAAGACAAAGGTTGTTTCGGAAAAATTAAATTCCCTGGCAATCTGCTGCATGTGCAGCTCATTTAAGCCTTCTGCATGGGGAAACACCGCCAGTGGATTACCACTAAAACGGGTTTCGGTAAACACGTCACAGATGTAATATTGATAGCGCATCAGATTATCCAAGTGTAGGATGTCATACCGATTCCGATTAACCATTTTATAAACCCCTGCGGGCTTTATGCCGTTTCCTTCAGAATCGGTGGCTGTTTCTACACCTTCTAGGTGGGTTAATTCGTTAACGAATTAACCGGAAAGGTATCATCATCTTGCTTATCAGCGTATGACTTGTGGCTACAATCGCGCTGATTTTAATCAACACCTTCAGCTACAAGCACATTACGAGTCACACGTGCTATTACAAAACTATCATCATAAATCAACAATGACAATAAGTACGGGGCTTCTAGTGTCAATATCGTTAGGACTTACGTAGTTGGCATCTAAATTTATGTGAGGTAGTCATCTCATCAACACAATTAGGGCTTTGACACTTGCGTTACCAAGATAAATCCGACCTCAAGTGTGTAGCTCCTCATTGTTTATTTAAGCCCATCAATCTTGATACTACGTCAAACAACAATACACCCAGTAACACTACATCTGGCAAGACTTTTTAATCGTCTGCACAATACAAGCGCAGTTCTTGCCGCTCAACCTTGCTGTTCTGCAGAGTCACTTTCTATGTGGCGGAAAAAGTCCGGGTCGCTGAGTTTGTGGCTCATTTGTCTGTGGTTGTTATCTGGCTGAAGCTGATGAGAGTGCGCTTGATCGCTAAGCTCGCTAGCTGGTTTAGGGTCAACGAAGCTCGAGAGCATCAGCAGTCCCGCCCCAATCACCACAAAACTGTCTGCCAAGTTAAAGACTGGAAAGTCAAAGTTCGGCAGATAAAAATGAATAAAATCAATCACATAACTGAGCCGAAAGCGGTCAATCATATTGCCCACAGCGCCACCTAAAATAAGCGTGAGCGCAGCGTAGTGCAACCTTGACAAGCTTTTACCATTACGAAACAAGTAAACCACCAAAAATACCGACACAATGGCTGAAAGAATGCCCAAGCCCAGCGTGCGCCCCTGCAAAATGCCAAAGGCCGCGCCAGTATTTTGAATATACGTAAAGTGAAAGCCCAAGCCCAGTGGATAGCCCGGACCGTTAAGTGCAAAGGTGTTGACGGCCCAAATTTTGGTTATTTGGTCTGCCGCAATGAGAAGCCCTGCCACAATAAGAAACATATTGGTCAGTATACGCAAGCTGGTGGGCCGTCCAAGTAGGTTATGCACCCTTTAGATGATGTTGGTACATACAGATGAAAACGTGATTAACGTGTTTAAGAAAGTTGCTCATCACACGTTCAGGAACTGGAGAGCGTCCATTATGCTCTCAGACAATGCTGATGGCGCAAGGTTAACCTCACTTGGTTTAACAGCATGATGACATCAAAACACTGTTTGCAGAAAGATTGTTTTCAGCTATACTCGAGCCTATACAACGCCCACATAACCAAGCATCACCCGTTTGCTTACCATCTTTGAGGTATTCGTCTTGAAGCTTATTATCTGACGAATAACCTACTAACATTGCATTTGTATGCTCTTAGCATCTTTCATAGCAAGTGCTAATACACACTTGGATTAACCAGCTTCGCCTGACGCCGTCATCAGAATGAGGTAGTTATGACCATTAGCAATTCTGCGCTCGAGTCCCTTCAACACGCTATTGCCCAAGACAGTAGTAGCCAAAGCAAACTATTGCAAAGTTTAAGCCGGGCGCTCCTAACTAATAACGTCCCTGAGGTGCTTAGCCAACTTGACACCGGACAGCTTAAAGCTTTTAGTGAACACGCGCTGGCATTTCTAACTCGCCGGGGGGATGCGCCTTTACTGCTCGAGGTGTTTACTCCTAGCCTCGAGCAACACGGCTGGCAACTGCCTTACAGCGTGGTGATGGTGGCGCTGGC
>JBCCOX010000353.1:0-5582 GCA_039025155.1 Deinococcota bacterium
CTATTTTTGGCGTCTTTGTAATAGCCGTTGAGGGATAAAATGATAAACGCAGTGAGTTTTGGCATGATTTAACTCCCGCCCGCAATCCCAAAAGACCGCAACACCTTTACCAACTTGCTGGTCGTACTGCTAAACACGTAAACATCACAAAAATCGTGCTGTAAGCCATCATTAAACATAACCGTGCCACTCACCGCGCCTTCTTTACCGTGCGTGAGGATGTGGTGGAGGGTGAGTTCACGTGCTTCGGGAAGGGTTCGGTGCAAGAGCACTTCTTCAAATGCCGCTTTACCCTCGGTGATGCTGTTACCAACCCTGTTCCAAGTAATGTCTTTGTGGGCGTGCTCGAGCAACATCTCCACATCATTTTCTACAAACGCAATGCTGATGTCACGCAAGAGCAGTTTGCGCGGGGCGTTGCCACAGTCGGCTTGAACGTTGATTTTGAACTTACTCATACTTGTCCTCAAGAAACTCGAGCAGAACACGGTTAAACTGCTCTGGACGCTGCAGTGGTGCAAAGTGACTTACGCCTGATAAGTGAACAAGACGTGCGTTTGGCAGCGTTTGTACTAAATACTCAGCGTGCTCAGGCCTGATAAACTCGTCCAACTCAGCATATGCTACGGTGACAGGCACGTGAATCTGTACTAAATCCTGCGCTGCGTAGTTGGGCTGGGTTTCCATCATCAGGTTAACTGCGCTGACAAACTCGTCAAATTGCTCAGGTGTAGTGGAAAGTGCGGCGTAGTCTTTAGCATGACGGCTAAAACAGCGTTCTATGACCGGGCTGTTTTCAAATGCTTTTGTACCGCTTGGATCGACATTACAGCCAAAGAAAAATACAGATTTGACTCGTTCTGGTGATGTCTTTGCAAGTTCTAGGGCAATCACTGCGCCGTCACTCCAACCGATGAGATTAGCTCGAGCTAAATCAAGTGTGTCCATAACTGCTGCAACATCGGTTGCCATCCGCGTGTAACTGTAGGCTTGCGCGTCACGGGTGCTGCGCCCGTGCCCGCGACTGTCAATTACGACGACGTGGTAGTTGTGCTCGAGTAAGTCTGGCACCTGATAGCCCCAATTACCGCTGTGACCAAGCCCGCCGTGTAAAAGGATGACGGGATCGCCCGTACCGTAAGAGGCATACCAGATGCTTGCACCATCGTGTTCAACATAACCTCGCTGATTCGGAGTGGGCAGGGGTTTTGCACCCTCAGCTTCAAATTTTCTCAGATCATCGTCATGGTCATACATCAGCTTTGTCTCTTTTTGGTTGACCATCAAACCACTTTAAGACCCGCAAGGCTCGCAATGTATTCCAGCGGCTTGGCTGACCAACTTCCTCAGCAAAATCAATAGGCATCGTCCCTTCATGCATTAACTCTAATGCCCAACGCCCCTGCTCATCACGTTTTGACAGCAGCAATTGAATGGCATCTTCAAGGCGTTCATCAGGCGCAGCACCCGTACTGTAAAAGTAATCCAGCGCTCGCAATATGTCATAGTGCCACCAAGTTGGAAACGCGATGTCTGTAAAGGCAGTGTTTCCTTTGCGGTCAGATTGAATAACCTCGCCCGTTGATAACCGCTTAAAAAGCTGACGCTGAAGTAGGTAGTCCTCGCCGCGCAAGCGGGCGTCTTTCACGTTAAGACTGTTACCACTTGCTTGCTCATGGGCTAAGAGGGCCTCGAGCACACAAATCGTCGTGTTAAACGATGACCGTGTTAAGGTTTCGTCACAGTTCCAACCGCCATCAGTTAACTGCTCCCTTAACAAGCGTCCTACAATGCCCGTCATATCTTGCTGAAAGTACGCACCAGCCGCTGCTACTTGTCCATTGATGCAGGGTTCAAGCTCACCTTCAAAAAATGCGTTCTCATCACATTCGGATGGGCCGCAGCCCCGCCATGTCACTTGGCTACGCACGCGCTTTAAGGCGTGTTGAGCTTGCTCGCCCTTTGGCTCGAGTCCCATGTCTCGCAGCAGCATGAGCACGTGCATCGTTGAGTTCCAACCGTGATTCCACGCCGCCCCACCCCAACGTCCGTTGCTGGCTTGCATGGCAAGTAACTTTGCGCCCCAGCCTGTCGTTGCCACTTTAGCGCGTTCAGCAGCAACCTCTTTTGCAGGTGCATTGGTTAAGTCACGCAATACTTGCCAGCGGATGGAGGGGTCTGACTCAAGTAGCCAAGCGATCACAGCATCGTCTTGGACTAGGTTGGGCTGCCCAGTAGATACGTTCATATCATGTACCTTTGTCCTTCTTTTATTCATGGTTATGCTTGACTCGAGCCCCACCCTCAACATATAACTTCTTTACCAAGTCTAA
Source organism: Deinococcota bacterium (assembly GCA_039025155.1). Lineage (GTDB taxonomy): Bacteria > Deinococcota > Deinococci > Deinococcales > Trueperaceae > JBCCBI01. The sequence goes on from JBCCOX010000353.1 coordinate 2,334, forward strand.
AATGATGCCTTCAGGAGCGCGGAGATAACACCATTTTTTCGTGAACCACCAGCACCCCCATGTTCACAAGTCTTCAAACCCCTCATCAAGAATGGCAGAAAGTTCATCCATTTTCTTAAACCCTGCAGTCAGTTGAACCACAAACTTGCTTTTGGTAACAGGCCATTTCAGATTGAGGCGCTCAGATAAATTTGTGCGCGAAAAGCGGTACTCGAGGCCGTCCCACGTAGACACAGCTTGCTCGAGCTTGGTAACAGTTCGTTTATTAAAAGCTTGCCTGTCAAACACATTTTTGTGCCCTACGTGTAAGTCAATCTGCACCGTTTTCTTAGCTAGTGCCTGCGGACTTATGCCCACCTCAAAGTGCAGGCCGTCTAAACTCTGATTGTGCCAGTTGGGCTTGTACAACTGCACATACGCTCCTTCGTGATAGTGACCCACAAAACTTGCATACTGTCCTGCCTGATACCAGTCTTCTTGGCTTAGCTTCCGCACCAATGACATAAGCTGTGGATAAACCTCTCGATAAAAACGCCAGCTTTCCTCCACGAGCAACTTATTTCCCTTGACCAATAACGCGCTTCAGCAAGGCAATTTGCCCTAAGTGATAGCCCTCATGCCAAGCAAAAAAATCTAGCCGCTGCCCAATCGTCGCGTTGCCATCACTTAGCGGCGTGTCGAGTTGGGTATCTTCCCAAGCTGCCAAGGTTTGCAGCAAAGTATCTTGAGATGTGTCGAGGTGTGACATCAGGTCATCCAGCGAGTAGCCCGCACCATCAGGAAGTGGCTGGGAATCAAAGCCGTAGAGTGTAGCATTTGCTTCTTTTTCCCAGATAGGGTCTTGCGCGAGCAGTTCCAAGATGATGCTGCGATAATGCACAATATGCCCCACGACCCAATTGATGTTGTTGCCTGCTGGCTGCGGGTTCATGCGGCTGTCCTCGTCACTTATGCCCTCTAAAAAAGACTTCAGTGCGCCATAATTGCGTTTGTAGGTAGTGCTGATAACCTCTACATTAAACATAACAACTCCTTACCGCTTTTGGATTTTCTGGCATAGGTATTTCTTTTCTTTAAGCTATTGGCTAGGTTTTGCTTATGATGGGCTCGAGTCCACCACTGCGTACTGCTTGACATCCACGCGCTGAATCAGCAAGCTGAGGTTGTCACTAGGTCCTTCACCACGAAACGTTGTAAGTGCTTCTTCTGAGTTCCAAGCTTCGTAAATGTTGACCCGATTGGGCTCGAGCGGATCAGCCGCCACAACAAAATCGTAACAGCCTGCGGTTTGCCTTGCTTGAATCATGGCAGCTTGGGATGAGGCTAAAAACGCCTCCCGCTTGTCCGAATAGATATAGAGTTTTCCTGACACAATCACCATGCATGTTCCTTCCTCTGCCTCAGTGGATGCCTTAAATATTAAGTTAAAGCATATCAGAATATCGTCTATTTGTCGTGTTGAGCAATGTCTAACGCAAACAGTACTAGGGGCTCGAGGCAACGTACAGCTTTAAACTTGATGGCTGCAGCTTTGTGGCTAGGGTTAATAATCAATCGTTCGAGATAACAACAGGTGGCATCTCCCAAGCAGATGCTTGCGTTGAGGGGAGTCATGATGCGCTAACGGGTTTGGTGTATGGTGGCGCGGATATAGAGGAGATGATTGAAGCTAACACGGTGACACTCACTGGAGATAAACACGTGTTCAAGCGTTTTTTGACCTTGTTTCCACTACCTGCTAAAGCGCCTTTGAGCGCAACATAAAGGTATGTATCAGTATTTTGTTAGCGTGATGCATTTAACGCTATCGAGAAAAAAGAAGTTATTTTTAATGCATTTATGTGAAATACAACAATAGTTAAGCCATTGAGCCACTTGTGTCAGCGAATGCGCTAGAGTAGAACTATGTACAAGCTAGAAATCACTCTGACCGATGCTGTTGCACAAAAACTTAAACAAAGGGCAGCTCAAGCTAACTTGAGTCCTGAAGAATATGCAGCAGTAAGTGTGCAGCAAAGCCTCGAGCAGAAACCTCTCTCTTTTGACCAAGCTGCAGAATACATTCTTGAGAAAAACGCTGAGCTTTACAAAAGGCTTGCTTAGTGCGCTACCTGAGCAAGGATGAGATACTGAAACTTCATCAAATGTTATACCTTTCCGGTTAATTCCTTAACGAATTAACCCGCACGGAGTGCGTAGAAACAGCTACCGATTCCGATTCGTATCGGGTGAAGCCCCTAGGGCTTTACACGGTATTTAATCGGAATCGGTATTACTTGACCAATCAGGTGGTTCAGCAGGTATTCGTGATGAGGGCGCACTCGACTCTGCATTAGCCCAGCCGGAAATGTCATTTGGTGAACAAGATTTGTATCCAAGCTTAGTAGAAAAGGCAGTCGCACTGGCCTATTCTCTGATTCAGAATCATCCTTTTGTTGACGGCAATAAGCGGGTTGGCCACGCTGCGATGGAAATTATACTCGTACTCAACGGATATGAAATTGATGCAGATGTTGATGAGCAAGAAGCTCTTATTTTGTCCGTTGCCTCATCTAAACTTTCACGCGAAGCGTTTGCACAGTGGCTTGCGGAACACATCAAGCAACTTAACTAGACGCTGCAGGGAGTGCTAAAAACACTGCCTCTACACTGCATTATGTACTAGCTGATAGCACAGCAGCACAATGCCACAGTCAAACACCTGCGAACGGCTGAGGCTGAGGTTTTGCGTGTTTGCTAGCGTCTGAAACATCGGCATACCTGTTCCCAACGCTACCGGATTCACAAAAAGGTGAAACTCATCAATAAGCTGATGCTGAATGAGCGACGACACAAACTCACTGCCACCATAGGTGATGATGTCGCCGCCATCTTTCTGTTTAAGCGTGTTTACATCATCCACTAAGTTATTGGCAACGCTCGTGTTGTCCCAAGGTGAGGTTGTAAGCGTACGGCTAAAGACGACTTTGGATGTATCTGTAAACAGCTTGCCTGTCTCAACTTCAGGATTGTCAGGATCAGCAGCAACAGCTTGCCAGTGGGGAATAAACCCTTCCGCTAAGTGACGCCCCAAGACAATTGTATCAACAGGTTGGGTGATGGCATCAATAAGTACCCCTGCACAATTACCTTATACCAACCTCAGTTGCTGAGGCAAAGTTGATGTTAAGACTTGATCCAACAGCAGCTAGCGTAAGGGTGACAGCATAGCAAAGGCTCTCAAAGTCAAGATAATCTTGCGGACGAAGC
>JBCCOX010000354.1:0-5580 GCA_039025155.1 Deinococcota bacterium
GAGGAGCTTAGTCGTCTGGCAGATGAAGCCAAGCAAACCGCAGATATTGAGGTACGTTCAGAGCTTTACGATGAGATCAGTCAGTTATTTCGAGACGAGGGACCTATTTTGATTCCCTACTTCCGCCCTGTTGTTGCAGCTCACGCCGATAACGTCATCGGATTGGTGCTCCATTCTTTTCCTGGGCGTACAGACTTTAGTGAGGTTGACGTTAGTAGGTAGGATAACCCGTGACCGACCATGCCAGTCATGATGTCAACTATGACACCGACCATGCTGACACCAACCACGATGCCACCAACTACGATGCCAGCAACCACGATACCAGCAACCACGATGCTAGCAACCACGGTGCTAGCAAGGAGCTAGGGGCAACCGTACCCCTGGCTTCACCTGCTGCGCGTAAACCGTCAATCAATATTTGGCGCACGTTGCAAAAAAATCCACTGGCCATTATTGGCGGGGCGGGTGTGCTGGTTTTTATTTTTTTGACGTTCTTCGGACCTTTTTTAGCACCCTATCCATACGATCAGATTATTCGTGGTACAGACATTGGCACGGAAAGTCGGCGCGCGCTAACTAGCCAGCCGCCTTCAGCACAGTTTCCTTTCGGCACTGACCAGCGGGGTCGCGATATTTTGAGCCGCATGCTTTGGGGGGCGCGCGACACCCTCGGCTTACCCCTTATTGCGACAGCTATTTCCGTCCTGCTAGGAACCTTCTTGGGACTTCTCATCGGCTATGTTGGCGGCATTTTAGACGATGTAGTATCCCGTTTGCTTGACAGTCTGATCTCGATTCCAGCGATGGTGCTTGCGCTGGTTATGATCTCGACGATCGTGCCGCTACTGGCAGCGTCAGAAAACGAGCTGATTCAAGCGTTAGGACCTAACAACATCAGCCTTACTGCGGTCATTGTACTCATCTACGTACCGATTATCTCGAGAGTAGCGCGAAGTGCGACCTTGTCGGTGCGCGACCGTGGCTACATAGAAGAAGCGCGCTTACGCGGCGAGGGTAGGTTTCACATTTTGGTGCGTCAAATTCTGCCGAGTGTTCTGCCCGCGCTGGTGGTCGAAGCGGCGCTGCGACTTTCCTACGCGATCATCTTGGTAACGTCGCTCGGCTTTCTTGGGCTTGGCGTGCAACCCCCCTCGCCCGAGTGGGGGCGGATGGTCCTCGACGCGCGCACACAGATTATTGAAGCGCCTTGGGAACTGTGGTATCCCGTCTCTGGCATCGTTGTTCTCATCGTCAGTTTTAATCTCATGTCTGACGGTGTCCGCCGTCTTTTGCGGCAAGAAACGTGATATGAATGTTGACTCAATACACTGTAAGATACGCTGTAAGCGGGTGTAAACGCACTGATGTAGGCGCGTTTACCCACTATCATTGTTTCTGTGCACGCTGTGCAGATCAATTTTTGTCAACCTTGATCAAACCCCTAGAGGTAATTGACCCCTTAAACTTAATGGGAACGAGTGCTACCCGTGGCAGAATCTGTCATTAATGTAGAAGACCTCACCGTTGAGTACCGTATCGGGCCTACTTGGCTCGAGGCGGTCAGGAATATAGACCTCCAGATCAACCCCTTACAAATTCACGGACTCGTCGGTGAAAGTGGTAGTGGTAAATCGACCCTCGGCACGGCCATGATTCGCTATCTGGCAGCAAACGCGCGCATCACAAAGGGGAAAATTCTTTTTGCTGACCGTGATTTACGAAAGTTAACGCCCCAAGACATGGCGGGCGTCTGGGGTAACCAGATAGGCTTTGTGCCCCAAAATACTATGGATTCGCTCAACCCATCGCTCCGCATTCAAAAACAGATGGTCGAGGTCACCCAAAAACACCTCGGTATTGGGCTGCAAGAAGCAAAACGGCGTGCGGCCGAAGCGCTACAAAATGTGCAGATAGCAGACCCTACAGCAGTGCTCTCGAGGTATCCGCACCAGCTTTCTGGCGGCATGCTCCAGCGGGTAATGATCGCCATAGCGCTCAGTACCAGGCCAAAACTCATCCTCCTAGACGAGCCAACAACCGCGCTCGACGTCACTACGCAAGCCGTTATTCTCGATCTGCTGCGAGACCTGATCAAAGATGAGCAGGCAGCAGCTCTGTACGTCTCTCACGATCTTGGTACGGTCGCACAGCTCTGTGATCACGTGACCGTCTTGTACGCTGGTGAAGTCATGGAAAGCGCGCCGGTAGACGTGCTCTTTGCCCAACCTCGCCATCCTTACACGGCGGGACTACTGGCTTGCCTTCCCTCGTCAGCTGCGAATAGTGGGGGCACGGGTAGTGGATCACGACTGACGACGATTAAAGGTGTTGCCCCCGCCCTCGGTGCGCGCAGCAGCGCCTGTGTCTTTGCCGAGCGCTGTCCCCTAGTTATCGACCGCTGCCGGCAAGAAAAACCGCCGCTCGAAACCATCTCTGCTTCGCGCACGGTCAGGTGCTGGCGTTGGCAAGATATTGCCAGCGGATCGCTGACGCCCTTTTCAGAGCCGCAACCTCAAGTAAGCCAAACGACGCCTCAAGATTTGCTTGTTCTCAATGCGAGAGGCATGTCAAAACGTTTTGGAGACGGGAATCTACTCAATTTTTTACGCTCTAAGCCTCAGTCTTATGTGCAAGCCCTGCGGGATGTCTCCATCGATGTGAAAGGTCGCTCGACCTTTGGTTTGGTAGGCGAAAGCGGTAGCGGCAAGACCACCTTGGCGCGCTCAATTCTGGCGCTACTTCAAGCTGATGCAGGGCAGCTAAACCTGCAAAATCAACCAATTAGTTTAACACTTCGTGGGCGTGACCGAGCGGTTCTTCGCAATCTACGCATCGTCTTTCAAAATCCCGACGACTCGCTTAATCCCTACCGGACTGTGGGCCAAACCATTGACCGTACGATCCGCAAACTTGCTGTAGAAAAACTGCCTCGAGCTGCCATTCGCAAAAGGACCAAAGACCTACTGCAAGCTGTGGGGCTTTCGCCGGAGTACTACGACCGCCGCCCCAGCCAGCTCAGCGGTGGGGAAAAACAGCGGGTAGTGATCGCGCGTGCGTTTGCGTCTCATCCGGCGTTAATCGTAGCTGATGAGCCCACGTCGGCGCTCGATGTGTCAGTGCAGGCGGTTATTCTTAATCTCCTTAAAGACTTGCGAGCGCAAGAAGGTGCGTCTTACATTGTGATTTCTCACGACCTCGAGGTCGTGAGTTATCTAGCAGATTACATTGCTGTTATGTACCTCGGTGAAATCGTCGAACAGGGTGCAGGTGAGGCGCTGCTCAACTTTCCGTCACATCCTTACACCGAGGCGCTGCTCTCGGCAGCACCGACACCAGACCCGTCGGTACGCCATCAACCCATCGTCCTGCGGGGAGAAATTCCCTCACCCCGCAACCGCCCTTCGGGCTGCCCTTTTCATACGCGCTGTCCGCGAAAAATCGGCGTGATCTGTGAGCGTGAGCTACCGCCAGTTCACACTGACCAAGACGGTCACCAAATTCGCTGTCACTACACTTTGGAAGAGTTGCTCGAGCTCCAACACCAAGGGCCACCAACACCCCCATCTACAGCAACGCCCCCGCTGGCAACACCTTAGGAACGTCAAACATGGCACGCTATTTTATAAAAGTTATTCGCAGGCTGCTGCTTCTGGTCGCGACACTCATCTTCACCTCGTTCATTATCTTCGCGCTAACGAATCTGCTGCCGGGAGATGTGGCCCGCTTGGTCTTGGGTAGAGACGCTTCAGCCACCGCCGTTGCCAACTTTGAGCAGCAGTTCGGTCTCGACCAACCACCGCTGCAGCAGTACATAAACTGGCTGCGCGGATTTGTAACAGCAGATTGGGGACGGTCGTTTACCGCCGGCAACCCCCCCGTCCGTGAGCTGGTTCTTGCCAGACTGGGTAACTCGCTGCGCTTAGCTGGGCTTACACTCGTGATCGTGATTCCAGTCTCACTCGTTCTCGGCGTGCTAGCGGCGCTACGGGAGGGGAGTTGGCTCGACAGTTTTATTTCAGTTATGTCACTTTCGGTCGTAGGGCTACCGGAGTTTGTCACGGGCATCGTGCTCGTTAATATCTTTGCGCTGTCTCTGGGCTGGTTTCCAGCCACAGCGTTTGTAGCGAGCGAGATGACCTTTGGAGCCTGGCTACAAATATTGTTCTTACCCGCACTTACAGCAAGCCTTGTCTTAGTCGGCTACATCACCAGGATGACTCGAGCGGGCATGCTCGAAGAACTCAACAAACCCTACGTTCGTACGGCTACCCTCAAAGGGCTTTCTTGGGCTCAGGTCGTCTTTGGTCATGCGCTCAGAAACGCGCTACTACCGACTATTGCAGTTATTGCGCTCTCTATCGGCTGGCTCATGGGCGGGCTGGTGGTCATCGAGAACGTCTTCAACTATCCCGGTATCGGCTCACTGCTAGTAACGGCTGTGACCCAGAAAAATTTACCAGTTCTGCAGGCCATTTCAGTCCTTATTGTCTTTTTCTACACCTTTGCCAACCTAGTGGCAGATTTCCTATTCACCTTGCTGAACCCGCGCATACGCCTTGCCTAACAAGATTGGTCAAGAACACGCGTAAGCTCAATAGTATTCATCAACCACTGAGAACCACAACACACGCTTTATACACTCACAGAACGACGTCCAGGACGGCTTTAATGCAACTCATCTTGATTCGCCACGCTGAAACTCAACAAGACTCGAATATCTCCTCACATAACTGGCGACTTACTGCTAATGGCTACGATGCTTGTGTACAGCTTGCCCGTGAGCTTAGGAAAGATAACCTCACACACATCGTCACAAGTGATGAATTTAAAGCCACTGAAACTGGACGCATCCTTGCCGAGCAGTTAGGAATTCCGGTACGTCAAGCTGACAACCTCCACGAACACGCACGTAAAGGATTTCCCTATGTTGCCCCAGATGTTTTTTTGGATACGCTACGCAGATTTTTTGAAATGCCAGATGTTCTCGTCTTTGGACAAGAAACCGCTACCCAAGCTGCTATACGTTTTGAAAAAGGAGTTCAGCAGGTGCTCGAGACACATCCACAAGACAAGCTCGCCCTCGTTAGTCATGGCACCGTGATGTCGTTGTTTGTGGCGAAACACAACCCGATAGATGTCTTCAAGTACTGGCAGGGGCTACCTATGCCACATGTTGTGCGGCTGTCTGTGCCGGGGTTTAAGTTAATTGAGCCACCTTCATCAAATGATGCTTAAACGGCTCGAGCTAACACCCCATCAAGCTCGTTATACGCAGCAAGAATTTGCTCTGCTGCTGGACTTACCTTGTAATAAACATGCTTACCGTTGCGTTGGGTGGTGACTAAGCCCGCGTCTCGCAACCAACTTAAATGCTGTGAAATTGCGCTAGGACTTACTCGAAACAGAGCAGCCATGTGCGCTGTGGTGGCTGGCGTGACAAGGTGCTTGAGCAACTTGGCCCGCGTTTCCCCTAATAATTTATTGAAGGCGTCGCTGGTAGGAACTGGCTCTGGACACCACAAGCCAAACGTCCCCCTAGCGCCATACTGCATGGTTTCTTGCCACGGCGGGTCGAGC
>JBCCOX010000355.1:0-5579 GCA_039025155.1 Deinococcota bacterium
AGCCATTGCTACCTCCCTTTGCAGTAGGTGTCATCAGAAAATGCTTATGTGTCAAGGCGCAATACGTGCCAACAATTAGGTTGAGTATTATTGTTGCAAACATATTACACCTTGATTGATGCAATTGCTAGCCCATCAATGTTGTCACAAGATGTGGCAAGACAGTTTGGAGCCTGCCACATCAGTGGAATTTATCTACTGCGTCATTGCTTGTAACGTATCAATCACAACCTCACCAACATTGGCACCTAGTTCAGTCCCTGCTGTGTTATCAATCTGGTAGTGAATGCCTGCTAAAATGCGCGACTGTCCGGCGGCTCTGGCGTTGGCAAAAGCTTCCTCTGCTACCTGTGGGAAAAAGTGTGCGGCAACCGTTGCTTGTGCCGTGGACGAACACGAGTGTGCGCTAGGGTAGCTAGGGTGAGGCGGCGGACCAAACAGGGGTGTAATCTCGGCATCAATATGTGAAGGTCGGGCGTAAACATAGGCGTACTTGGAGTCAAAGCAGCCCACAACTGCGTCATACTGGGCAACCCCAATGCCGGAGTAGATAAGCGCCATGAGCGGGGCGTTGTCTGCTTGGCGCTGCTCAAAGAGCTGTCTACTGGCAAAGTCGTACCAAATTTGGTTACTGGTGTAAAACGTGGCCCAATAACTCGCTTGCTGGATGTTCGGCAAACTAGGCTCAACGGCTTTGAGTTCGGCTAGATCGGTGGCAATTTCAGCAGAATCATAAGCAGGTGGTGCGGCAACTCTAAACTGCTGACCGTTGTCAATTGCCCAAGTTGTCCAGTTACCTGTCATGGGAAACACAGGGTTTTCGGTGGCAAAAAGGGAGCCTTCGGGTTTACTGTACTCCCAGGGGGTATCAGACCCGTCTTGCATGGCAATGGCAATAACCTCTTTGGCAACAGCCTCGCCAATGGACCGACCTGCGTCCAAATCGCTTCTAAAATTTGCGCCGGCAATGAGCCTCGAGTCAATGGCTGCTTCCGCCATGGCTCTGAACATCTCGGCATTGTCAGGGTTGAGGTAGGCAAGGACTTCGCTGGCAGCAATGGCTGCAGCCGCGTGCTCACTGGGGAAGCTCGAGCCATGCACGGGAACTAAAACATCAAGCGTATCATGCATCATCGGTGATGCCATCATGCCAGCAGGCTTAGCTTTATAGGTGGTAATAACCGCGTCATAAATAGCAATATTGACCAAAGTAAACGCACGACCTGCCAGTGGATTGGGTGCGCCACTCTTATAAGCGTCGTTCACAACTTCCATCCACCTGTAAGATGGCGCGGCTGCGTTCCAGTAACGAACCTGCGCTAAGTTCTCGGCGGTTCTATCCTGAGCAAGGACCAGTAATTCTTGTGTGTCTACCTCTCTGGCTGCCTCACTGGGTGCTTCTATCATGGCGGCAATGGCATCTGCGTCTACAACCCAGGTGTCCCAGTTTGCCGCATCTGAAGCCATCATGTTCATTTGTGCAAACGCGAATGAAACTGCACATAAAATTAGTACTGTTAGTTTAGTGACCAAAAATTTCATCAATGATTTCCCTTCCAAAAATCTTGAGGTGATGATGTTGTTGCCGTGCTTATGGCTGTCCTACACACGAAGATTCATGAGTTGCCCTCCTGAAAAATTACCAAATTGATGCTCGAGGCAGCACGAAACAAAAAGGCTCAAATGAGCTTTACAACGCAAGCTCTGACACCCTTGCTGCCGCTACACCCTTGCTGCTGCTACACCCTTGCTGCTTGGCCTAGGTCTAGAGTTTATAAAGCACATCAACTTAAAGTCATGGGATATAAACCTAGGTCAAAACAGGACAACCTAGGACATTTCTAGGACTTGGTTAAATATGCGTTTTTTGCTAAACTACAAGCGCGATTATTCAAAAAGGATAGAACCCATGTGGGAAACCATACGCATACTTGTTGCAGACGATCACAGCTTTTTTCGTGATGGTGTTCGCTTGCTCATCAACAACACGCCAGATTTTGAACTAGCTGGCGAGGTGGACACAGCCATGGATGCTGTTAATTTTGCCGACAAAGAACAACCCGACATCATCCTTATGGATGTGAAAATGCCGCCCTCAGATGGTATAGAGGCAACTCGGCAAATTACCCACGACAATCCCCACATCAACGTGTTAATTTTGACGATGTTTGATGATGATAAAAACGTCTTTAACGCCCTGCAAGCTGGTGCAAAGGGTTACGTTCTTAAAGGCATCAATCAAGAAGAACTCACCCGAACCATACGCTCAGTGGCGGCCGGGAATGCTGTCTACGGCAGCAAAATAGCCGAGCAGATGCGCAATTTTTTCATACGAATTAAGCATCATCAGACGACCCATGTTTTTCCTGATCTTACGCGCCGGGAAAATCATATTCTCAACCTAGTTGCTGAGGATATGACCAACAAAGACATCGCGTCTGAATGCAGTATTTCAGAAAAAACCGTCAGGAATCACATCACTAGCATTTTGGCGAAGTTGCAAGTTAGCAACCGCACCGAGGCTATTTTAAGACTCAAAGAAAACTCTGCCTAAAGATGTTATCAGCATCCAATTGGCTAACCAAAAGGGTAAAAACTTGGCAAGATAGCGGGTTGTTGCTCAAGGGTTTGCTATGGTTTTGGGTTATTGCATTTATATTTGTGATTGTTACAAGTTTCCTAGGAATTGAGTCTTTGTACAATATGTATGCCTCTAACGAACCTCACTCAGACAATGTATCTCGTGTGAATATATTTATGGCTCGAGAAAGTATTATCGCTATTTGCTATTTTATATCTGCTATTTGGTTCGTCATAAATTATTCTGGAAAAGGTATGCCTCTACTGGCAGCATATGTTTTACTCTGTTTCGGGTTTGCAGAGTCAGGGTTTGCAGATGCCTATGTGGTACATGACACAAGCCCTGATTTTCTGAAGCCCCCTTTTTTTCTTTTGCGTGTACTTTCAAGCATTGTTGTTGTGTATTTCACCTTACTCTTTCCAAACGGTAGATTTGTGCCTAAGTGGTCGAAGTACTATGCAGGGTTTTGGACAGTACTTGTTATCAGTTTTTGGGTTTTTCCAAACTTGCCTTACAATTTCGTATACATTAAAAATTTTCATAGTAGTCCTAGTAATTACATTGCTTTGATGCTTTTTTACATGTTTCCTATTTGTCTGCAAATTCATAGATATTTTTTCATTGCTAGTCCCTCAGAACGTTACCAAAGTAAGTGGATTGTCATTGGAATCTTTGCAGTTTTGGTTGGTGCTTTCTTTGATTACGGTTGGAGGTCGAAAGGAATAAAAGAACTCTTCTTTCCTTTAGATGCTGATGGTATCAGGCGTCCAATATGGTTTGAGGTTTATGGTCGTAATATACTGCGGTGTCTTGGCTATTCCATTTTCCCATTCACCCTGCTCCACGCGCTTTCCAAAAACAACTTCTGGCGAACTGACCCTTTTGTGCGTCGCAGTATTACCTACAGCTCGCTCACACTCATCACCCTTTTGATTTACGGAAGCATTGTTGCGGTACTTAACGTACTTTTTGAGCAACGGCTCAACTTTTTTGTGTCGTTGATTGCTGCTTCTGTTATCGCGGTGCTTTTTCACCCGCTTAAACAGTGGCTCCAACAACGTATTAACCAAATGCTTTACGGTCAACGAGATGACCCCTATAAAGTTTTGACAGGGCTCAGTGAACACATTACAAGTAAGCAAGATGCACTAGCCACCCTTCAAGAAATTACTGAAAGCACTGCAAACGTGCTCAAATTACCGTTTGTTGGTATTGATCTGAATACAGCTAGACAAAATCCCATCGCTAGCTTTGGGGTTATGGCTCATGCGGACGTTATTTCACTACCGCTCACCCACGAACTAGAACACTTGGGAACGCTCAGGCTGGCAAGACGCGCAGAAGGCGAAACGTTTACCGCCAATGAAAAAATGCTGCTCACAACCATAGCGCAGCAAGTTAGTGTGATTGCTCATAACTATAAGTTGAGCCAAGCGTTACAAGCATCACGGGAACAACTGGTTATTAGCAGAGAAGAAGAACGCAGACGCATACGGCGTGACTTACACGACGGCTTAGGACCTACCCTGGCAAGTACCGCCTTGCAATTAGAAACCGTGCAAGACCTTATCTATTTAAAGCCAGACGAAAGCATCACGGTGCTTAAAACCTTAGAGGAAAAAATGACTGCAACCCTTGCAGAAGTGCGGTCATTGGTGCACGACCTTTACCCAACCGCCATTGATCAGCTTGGCTTACAAGAAGCACTGCGAACGGAGCTTAAAGCATTTGAACATGACCACCTCAGCATTGTGTTTGAAGTTGCGGGGGACCTCGAGCATCTACCTGCAGCTACCGAAGTTGCTAGCTACCGCATCATCATGGAAGCTGTCCACAACATCGTTAAACACGCTAATGCAACCAAAGCCAAAGTACGTATGAACTCCCAACCTGCTGAATTAAACATATACATTTGCGATAACGGCGTTGGGCTGGTAGCGCCTGCGCCAGATGGGCTTGGCTTGCAGTCCATTCACGAACGCGCTGAGGAACTGGGGGGTGGCGTTGAGTTTGTGGATAATCAGACGGGTGGTATGTGCATTTTGGTGACTTTGCCAGCACGTGCTGGTGGTTGAATTACTGTGCCAGCACTAAGAGAACACCAAAAATGATGTGGTGACTGTTGTCATTGCTAAGATGGCGATAGAAAGCCTGATGATAACTTTCTTTATAGAAGTTGGCAGATGAAAAAATGCTAGTGTTTCTCGTTGTAAAAGCCACATCACAAAAAGGATGCCAAACATAATTCCGGCTATACTGTCTGGGCTTAAAAAGGTGGATGCTAGCCCGTAGCGAGATATGTTGACAATCATTTTGACAGCGCTGACACCCGACCACGCGAGGATAATGTTCCAAACAGTGAGGGTGAAATAGTACGCCCACTGTTTGCCGTCTAAAAGATACTTGCCTGAGACAAAGAAGAACAATGAAACAAAAAACGGCAAGTTAAACAGCGTAAAAAGATTGAGGATGTATTCCGCAAAGCTGACCCTTGCAGATGCCGTTGTAAGCCAGAATGAAAACCAATAAAAGATCGTCCTAGTGCCAAAAAGTCCGATACTAAACCCCGTGGCTGCAATGCAAATCAAGTTTTTGTGTGCTGCTGATTTTAGTTGGATGTTGCAAGCTGCGATAACGGACTTTTCGTAGAGCAAAACGAGGGCAACGCCGCCAAAGAGAAGTCTTGCAAAAGGTTGTAGGGTGTTCAACGACAGGTTGCCGGCCAAAAGTCGAATGAGGGGTTGCGGTAAGGCAAAAATGGCGATGACTGCAAAGTAGCCACTTAGCACAGCGCCGAACCACCAAGCTTTTACAGCATGGCGTGTTGGTAACAAAGTTGCTACGAGTAAACAGGCAAGTCCCCAAAAGTTGGGTAGGTTTGTTGTATAAGACAAACTCCTAGGCCCAAGTGTCAGCAGGTTGGAAAGAAGCCCGCCTAGTAGCACAAACGTACCGAGGTAGAACCAGATGATGGTTGTGGTGAGGTGGGTCACGCTAC
>JBCCOX010000356.1:0-5574 GCA_039025155.1 Deinococcota bacterium
CGTCGACTATTTGTGTGGTTAGGTATCTCCTATCTGTATCTTCAAGATACAGATAGCGGTAGCGGTTAAGGAACGTGATTCATTCACGTTCCCTGTCGCAAAGTCACTATGGAAGTATTTAATATGGATATTTCTAGCCAGTTAGCCTCGCCTGGGCAACCTCGCCCGATTGTCATTGTGGGTGCGGGTGGCATTGTCAAAGATGCTCACCTACCGGCCTACGCCAAAGCGGGGTTTGAGGTGGCGGCGATTTACGATTTGGATGCTGCTAAGGCAACAGCGCTGGCGGCGCAATTTGCTATTCCCAAGGTGTGTACAAGTCTGCCAGATTTAATTGCTAGTGCGCCCCGAGATGCCATTGTTGATGTGGCTGTACCTGCGGCGGCAACGCAGGAGGTGCTCGAGCAACTACCTGACCACGCGACCGTACTCATTCAAAAACCACTGGGCAATGACCTTGCTGAAGCTAAGAAGCTACAAAGCTTAGTGGAAGCAAAAGCACTCACCGCCGCCGTTAACTTTCAACTCCGCTTTGCACCCTTCGTGCTGGCGGCAAAATCGTTAATTACACAAGGGGTTATTGGCAAGCTTCACGATATGGAAGTGCGTGTGTGTGTCTACACGCCGTGGCAACTCTGGCAATTTTTAGAAACACTGCCGCGCATGGAAATTTTGTATCACAGCATTCACTACCTTGATTTGATGCGCGACATGCTGGGCGAGCCCAATAGTGTGTATGCCAAGACCATTAAACACCCCCACACAGCCAAGCTAGCCTCGAGCCGTAGCAGCATCATTCTGGACTATGGGGACACCATTCGCTCGGTTATTAGCACTAATCACGGACACAATTTTGGGCTTCAACATCAAGAAAGTTTTATCAAGTGGGAGGGGACCAAGGGTGCTATTAAAGCTACGATGGGTTTACTGATGAACTACCCCCAAGGTGAGGCGGACAGTTTTGAGTACTGCACGCTGGCAGAGGGTCAGCCTCCTCAGTGGCAATCACTTACGCTTGAGGGCACGTGGTTTCCAGATGCGTTTATTGGCAGCATGAGTAGTTTGATGCGCTTTGCTGAAGGCTCTAGCCCAACCCTACCAACGGCCACCCACGACGCCCTCAAAACCATGCAACTTGTTGAAGCTGCGCATGTCTCTAGCGATGAAGGTGGCGTTCGCATTGACCTGTAGCCCTAAACAAACCTCAAAACATCATGATGATAGGACACACACCTCATGACTATCCAACTCAAAGGCATCACTTGGGATCATAGTCGCGGCCTGATTCCTCTAGTAGCTACCGCCCAACGCTTCTGGGAAATACACGGTGTTGACATCATCTGGCAAAAGCGCAGTTTGCACGATTTTGGCGAATATCCGTTACAAAAGTTGGTTGACCGTTTTGATTTACTCATTATCGATCATCCGTTTGTGGGCTATGCGGCCAGTCATCCTATTTTGGAGCCTCTTGATACGTGGCTCAGCCAAGAGTATTTGCAGCATCAAGCTGCTAACAGCATTGGTAAGTCGCATGAAAGCTATGTTTACGGGGGGCATCAATGGGCATTAGCAACAGATGCGGCCACGCCTATCGCAAGTTATCGCCCTGATTTATTGGCTAAATATGATCTCGAGCTGCCAACCACCTGGGCTGAACTCAAAGCACTCGCGAAGACGGGGCGGGTGATTGTCCCTAATACGCCGCTAGATGCCTTAATGAACTTTTCGTTTTTATGTGCCAGCCTCGAGCCAAGCTATCTCCATGAAGATGCATTTGTCTCTGAAGAGGTCGGATTGTGGGCGCTTGAGGAACTCCGTGAACTCATAGCAGACTGCCCAGCAGACTGTTTAGGACGTAATCCCATTCAAACCTACGACGCACTTGCGGAGGGTGAGAGTGCCGTCTACTGCCCCCTTGGCTACGGCTATTCAAATTACGGGCGCGCAGGCTACGGTGCGCACAAGCTAGCGTTTACAAATGTTGTAAGTGTTCAGGGCAATCAAGGGCGCAGTGTGTTGGGCGGCACGGGGTTAGCAATCTCGAGCTTCTGCCAGTACAAAGATATTGCTGCCCAGTACGTGCAATATGTCAACGATGCTCATACCCAAAGTACGCTTTACGTTGAAAACGGTGGTCAACCCGGACACCGTAGCGCGTGGACGAGTAACTATGCCAATCAGCTTACGAACAACTTTTTTAAACATACGCTTGCCACGTTGGATAATGCTTATTTACGCCCGCGTTACGACGGCTATCTACATTTTCAAGATAATGTCAGTCAGTACGTTCACGCGTATGTCAATCAAGGTGGTAATCCAAAGACAACCCTTGCCACCATGCAAACTTATTTTGCTGCGTCCAAACAAGGTACAGATGCACTTACAGGTTGAGTTATCAAGCGCAAATCAGAGACGTCTAACCTTAGTGAAAGTTGAATTATAAATGTTATGAAACCACTCGAGGGACTCATTGTC
Organism: Deinococcota bacterium; assembly: GCA_039025155.1. Classification (GTDB taxonomy): domain Bacteria; phylum Deinococcota; class Deinococci; order Deinococcales; family Trueperaceae; genus JBCCBI01. The sequence goes on from JBCCOX010000356.1 coordinate 2,476, forward strand.
CTTGATTTTAGTCAGTTTTTAGCAGCACCATCGTGTGCGCTTCGCCTAGCCGACCTGGGCGCGCGGGTCATTAAAATTGAACGCCCCAAAACAGGTGAGGTTGGGCGTCAACTGTACATTTCTAATTTAGCGCTCGAGGGTGACAGCACCTTGTTTCACTCCATTAACCGCAACAAAGAAGGCTTTGCGGCGAACTTAAAAGACCCCAACGACCTCGAGCAGGTTAAAACGCTCATCAGCCAGGCAGATGTCATGATTCACAACTTTCGCCCCGGTGTGATTGAGCGATTGGGATTAGATTACGCCACCGTCAAAGCCCTCAACCCGAAGCTGATTTATGGCACTGTCACAGGCTACGGTCAGCAGGGACCATGGCGAGACAAACCTGGTCAAGATTTGCTAGCTCAAGCCCTTTCCGGCCTCACTTGGTTAAGCGGCAATGCAGATCAGGGGCCTGTGCCGATGGGCTTATCTATTGCAGATATGTTTACCGGTGCCCACCTCACCCAAGGGATTTTGGCGTGTTTGGTACGCCGTGGGGTGACGGGTAAAGGCGGGCTTGTTGAGGTGAGCCTCATGGAGTCCATCCTCGATTTTCAGTTTGAGGTGCTTACAACCTACTTTAACGATGGCCACACTCAACCTGAACGCAGTAGTGTGAATAACGCCAATGCTTATTTAGGTGCGCCCTACGGCATCTACGCAACACAAGATGGCTATTTGGCACTGGCTATGGGCAACCTCGTTGATCTAGGAGACTTACTCGGGCTTGATCTGCGTGCTTACAGTGACCCTCAAACATGGTTTACCAAGCGGGATGCCATCAAAGCAGCTTTACGGGATCACCTTGCTGGTCAAACAACCGCACATTGGCTAGGTATTTTAGAGCCCGCTGATTATTGGTGTGCTGAAGTCCTCACCTGGGATGCACTCGTTGCTCATGAGGGGTTTCAAGCTTTGCAAATAACTCAAACCGTTCATTTGCCTAGTGGCGCAGAACTCAAGACAACTCGCTGCCCGATTCGTATTGATGGTGAGCTGTTACTCTCCGACAAAGCAGCACCTAAGGTTGGTGAAGATACAGCGCGCATTTTAAGTGAGCTTGTCTCATGATTACCGATACACATCAGCATTTTTGGAATTTAGACTTGCTCGAGTACTGGTGGCTCAACGAAAGCTTTGGACCGCTTTACCGAACGTATAGTCCCCAAGAGCTCGAGCCTCAACTCAAAAAAGCTGGCGTCCAGCAGACCGTCTTGGTACAGTCTGCCAATTCTTATGACGACACTCGTTACATGTTACAAAAAGCTGACGAGTTTAGCTGGATAGCTGGTGTGGTGGGCTGGGTCCCACTGTGGAACCCTCGCGAAGCGGAGGTCATGCTGGACAGATTTATGCAGCATCCTAAATTTAAAGGTGTACGGCATTTAATTCACGAAGAACAAGACGCCAACTGGTTACAACAAGCTCGAGTGGTTGACGGCCTCAAGCTACTGGCTGAACGCAAGCTTACGTTTGATGCTGTCCCTGTGTTAACCGAGCAATTTGCCAATATTGCTGTCATTGCCGAAAAAATTCCCGACTTAAACATCGTAATTGATCATTTGGCAAAACCACCTATCAAAGACCGTGGTTGGCAACCGTGGGCAGATATCTTGCAAAACTGCGCTCAGTTTCCCAATGTCTACGGCAAAGTTTCGGGCTTAAATACCGCAGCAGACTGGGCAACGTGGTCAGCGCAAGATTTACACCCCTACGTTGAGCACGCACTTAACCACTTTTTAGCCCAGCGGCTCATGTTTGGAAGTGATTGGCCCGTTGCTGTCTTAGCAGGCGATTATCAACAGGTCAAAGACGAAACAGCAAAACTCATTGCTGTGCTGAGTGAGGCTGAGCAGCAGGCAATTTGGTCGCAGACGGCAGAAGCGTTTTATCGGCTTTAGAAGCTGTCTCAAACTCCTCAGGCTTATCCTTGCCTAATTGATAACCCCAACTACCGTGTAGGACGTTGCCTGTATTGATTGATGTGGCGGAGTGATGTCTAACATTAACCTTTCAGATCAGCTCTCAGTAAATCCAGCTCGAGAACGGTGAAGCTTTATTGACTCAACGAGTTGCGCTAACATCACTGGTTTTGATGGAGATGATATTTCGTAGCAAGCTGCATCTGCTTGATGAAGTCGATGAGTTACAGGTTGACCTCTACAGTTCCAGTGTGCCCCCTAAAAAGGTTGACAACTATCAAGACTCATAAGCAACAACGACTAAGGACAAACACCCTCAGCTACAAGGCATGTTTTTAGGTACAACTCAGATTGATGAGAGCCTCCTCATCTCACAAGGCAAGGTATGACACAATAGAGGTGATGAGAAACATAAGCGCTCGAGGCATCCTTGCCTTAATCATTGCTGCACTTCTTAGCGGGGCGTCGTTTGCTGTAACCAAAGATGCCCTCAGCACCTTACCTGTGCCCCTGCTTGTTGCTCTGCGGGTAAGTTTAGCTGCGTTAGCGTCTGTCATGGTCATCCCCCGCAGTCGCACGATTGGCCCAGGACTCATTTTAGGACTGCTTGGCTTTGCGGGTTTAGCGCTACAAACCCTAGGGCTGTCTCAGACAGATGCCAGCAAAGCAGGGTTTATCGCTGGATTAGCGGTTGTGCTCACCCCGCTGATGCTAGCTGCGCTTACCCGCAAGCGCCCACCTGTACGGGTGTTGTTTGCGCTCTATGCGGCTGTATCTGGCCTCGCGCTGTTAACCTCAAACCCTTTGGTTGCCACCTTGGGGGATGTTTGGGTGATTGCCAGTGCGCTCTTTTACGCGCTTTACTTAGCTTACTTGAGTCGCGTTGCGCGCCATCATTCTGCCTTTGTGCTCAGTGCTGTGCAACTTTGGCCGATGGTGGTGTTGGCATGGCTCTGGACGCTACCTAACCTGCCTTATCTGCAGCCTATTCCTGCTAGCGTCTTTTGGCAACTGCTGTTTTTGGGGCTTATGGTTACAGCCCTTGCGAGCTTTTTGCGGGTGCTTGGTGAGCGAAGTGTGGCACCGTTTTTACCGCCCCTACTGCTTGTTATTGAACCCATCACGGCTGCGCTTA
>JBCCOX010000357.1:0-5569 GCA_039025155.1 Deinococcota bacterium
ACCTTCGATAACCTCGAGGATCGTATGCGAGACCTCAACGAACGTTTGCAACAAACGCAGTAGTAGTACTACATCACCACTTGAGGGCGGGGTTACAGCGATGTAACGCCGCTCTCTTAGCTTGGAAAGCTTATCAGCCTATGCATCAACTCTTAAAACCTAAATGGCTTGCTGGACACATCTTAGCGTTAGGTCTGGTCGTGTTGTTCATCAACCTAGGCTTCTGGCAAGTGCGCCGCTTGCAAACCCGCCGCAGCTACAACGCGCAATTAGCCGCCTATCAAGCGGAAACGCCCGAGCGCTACGATGTCCTCACCCAAACAGTGCCCGAGGCAGAGCTGAGCTACCGCCCGGTTGTTTTAGCAGGGGTGTTTGATGATGCCGAAGATGTACGCTTGCGCTCCCGCAGCTTAAACGGGCAACCCGGCTATCACCTGCTAACACCGTTTGTTTTTGAGGAAGGCCGCGCCCTACTCATCAACCGTGGTTGGATTCCGTTTGATGCTAATACCTTCTCAGCAAGCGACATCGAACCACCATCAGGCGAGGTACTTGTTGCTGGCATCCTTTACCCGAGTGAGCAACCACCGGAAGACTTTAGCGTGCAAGACCCTGCTACAGGCAAACTAGACGCCGTGTTTTTTATTGATACCACACGGCTCGAGCAACAACTCCCTTACAGCCTAGAACCCCACTACCTCCGCCTCACCGACCAACGCCCAGCACCTAACACCTATCCTGTCATCCTTGGGCCAGAAGAACTTACTGAAGGCAGTCACCTAAACTATGCGTTTCAATGGTTTTCGTTTGCAACGATTGGGATTGTAGGGTATGTGCTGCTACTGCGTAGCGTTCTTAAAGAGGACGACGACGACGAGATGAGGCTCGAGCAACTCAGCACACCCTCAGCACAAGCGTAACCTTTAAGGAGTTGAGACGTGACGCAACGCTAGCTCAACAGCTTGCTCGAGGCTAAACTGCTGCCCTTCTTCCCACAAACCCTCAAAAATGCTGCTAGGTACATGTGACTTGGCTTCTGCCAGTGCGTCTTGGGTGAGGCCTGCTTCAAAAGGGAATTGTACGTACTCATGGTCTTGTCTAAACTGCGCTGTCGCTGCGATTAGGCAAATGGCTTCTGTGAAGTTTTGTTGCTGAACCATGAAGAGAGCAGTGTGGTTTATGGTTTCTTCCAACTCCCAGTAATGGCTCATGCTGCTAGACAGTTGTATGCTTTCACGCAACCATGTGTTAACTGTCTCGGGATTCTGTTGCACAACAGCCAAAAGTGCCATCAATCTTGTGACACCCACTAAATATCGTTTGTGTTGAATTCGACTGTAGTAGTCGTAGGCTTTTTTTAGCGTGGAAAATGCTTGCTCGTAGTTTCCGAGGACAAGGTGATGGTTTCCGTAGTGGGTCAATGTCAACATTTCTGCATCTGAATTAAGTATACTTCGTGCTAGCTCGAGGCTTTCCTCAAAAAGTGCTTGTGCAGGTAAAAAATCCCCTAAATACGTCTCTGTATTTCCTATGCTTGATGTAGACCGAGCAACTTTATCTAATCGATTTTCTTCTCGAGCAGCTTCTAGAAGCCGACTCATGACGTCCTTAGCACGTTGGTACTCACCTTGAAGCTCATCGATACCCGCAAGATTACCTTGCATAAACAACACCCAATAATCTAAATTGAGTTGTCGAGCAAGATTTACACCCTTTGTTAACTCAAGGCGTGCCGCTTGTAAGTCACAGCGCACAATGTGTAAACCGCCCAAATAACTGCTAATAGCTACTTTTAGACGTCTATTGTCTAATTCTTCGGCTATACTCGCTACCACATTGTAATTTTCAAATGCCTCATTGTAATTACCGAAATCGCTCTCTAATTCCCCCAGAGTTAGTAGGCAGCTTGCTCGAGCTTGTGTGTCGGGACTAGACTTATCCAGAAATGCCTTATTCCATTTGTGAGCCAATTCAAGGTAAGTGCGATCCCAAAAATTATTAAGTGTGCTGACAAAGCGAAGTCCTGGTTCAGTTTCATCTTGCTCAAGATAATATGCCAATACCTCTTGTAGATTCTCGAGTTCATCTTCAAAGAATTGTACGGCAGTAGCACGCTCTTCCGAATCAAGCTTATCGTCTGCCTCATCAATCTTCTCTTCAAAATAACTAATGAAGTCACGATTTACATTGTCTGCAAGTGCATACTCATCAAAAATATCTTGACTAAACTGGTCAATCAACGGATGCCTGTCATACCTCCCTTCATCAGTAATCGTTAAGAAGGAAGCATCCACAAGCAAGGCTAAAGTTTCTAAACTTGTGTTGGTGACTTCGAAGGCAGCCTCAGTCGTAAACCCACCTTTAAACACCGCTAACTTGGTTAACGCCTCTTGCGCTTGTTCGTCAAGAAGTCGCCACGAATACTCAAATGCTGCTCTTGCACTCTGATGCCGGGAAGCTTGATGCCGTGTTCTGGTGGTTAAAAACGCTAAACTCTCCGTTATCTTTTGGGCAATCTCACGAGGACTAAGCTGCCGTATCCACGCCACTGCTAACTCAATGCCTAAAGGCCAGCCTTCTAACTTGGTGCAAATATCAACAATTGCCTGCTCGTGATCTTGTGCGTTGAATGACCGTTTCAACCGCTTGGCCCTGCTAATAAACAACGCCGTTGCCCCATAGTCCAGTAAGTCTGCATCTGCTGTTTCTGGCACACGTAAGCCCTTGAGGTCGTAAATCACTTCGCCTTCGAGGTTCAAGACAACCCTCGAGGTAGCTAACACACTTAGCTTAGAACAAACTTGCAGTAGATCGTCTAGCTCTGCTGCACATGCATCAATGAGATGCTCTAAGTTGTCCAAAACTAGTAACACCTGCTGCTCGGCAAGCAAGTAGTGCAAACTCTCCCACGGGTCCTGTCCGACAATCTGAAGCTGTATAGCTTGGGCAATCGCATGAGGGATTTGCGAAGCGTCGCTGAGGCTATCAAGCCCTACAAAAACCCGTCCATCTGGAAAGAGTGCTTTGAGCCGCGTGTCATTCATGACGGCCCTTGCCAAGGTTGTCTTACCTGCACCACCAATACCCACGAGGGTCACTAAATAGTTGTCTTCGTTGGCAACTAACCTGACTAAATCCTCTAGTTCATGGTCGCGGCCAACTAAACTAACGCCACGCTTGCGACTGCGGCTGGCACGACTACTTGAAGGGCTCGAGCTTAGCTGTTGATGGTTGTCTGTTGACGGTTGAGCTTCCGGGTGTTGGGCTGCTAGGCGTTGAGTTGCTGCGTATTTATGCGTCTGAGTTGGATTGATGTCGAGGCTTTCAATGGCAGCAAGTAAGTTAGCACAACTGTCAAAGCGCTCTTGTTTGTCTTTGGCTAAGCAGCGTTCGATGATGGTTTGTAACTCAGGCTGCTCGAGCCACTGGGTTAAGGGTCTTGGGTCATCTTTCAAGATAAGTTGAATAATCTGCGGAAACTTCCCTTCAAAAGGTAAGTCTCCAGTCAGCATGTAAAACAGCAACACGCCCAGTGACCATATGTCACTGCGGGCATCAACTGCCTCACCCTTAAACTGTTCAGGGGACATGTAGCTAGGTGTGCCCATCATCTGGCCAGCTTGAGTGAGGTTGGAGTCGGGCAGTCTGGCAAGACCAAAGTCTAGAATTTTAACCGTGCCATTCTCAGTGATGAAGATGTTGTCCGCTTTAATATCGTGGTGGATCACGCCTTGCTCATGAGCGTATTGAAAGCCTGTGAGCAGGTCTTTGAAGATGCCTAGGGCATCAGCTAGCTCGAGCCCGTCTTTTATCTTGCTTGTTAAGCTGTGACCACGATAGTAGGCCATTGCCAGAAACAGGTGTTCTTGGTGTTCTTCAATAGCGTAGAGTGCGCCAATATGAGGGTGATCAAGCCGTGCTACAGCTTTAGCTTCTTGGACAAAGCGGGCTTTGAGATCACCTTTTACTCTGTTAGGCGTCAGCAAAAACTTGAGAGCAACGTCTCTGTCTAGGCGGCTGTCTTTAGCTTTGAAGACTTGCCCCATGGCCCCTTGTCCTAGAACATCAAGCAGGTCGTAGTGTAGCCATGTCTCTCCAACTTGGGGCATGAGAGTAGTTTAACAAGTTTAGTCGTACAAGTGGATTAACAATGCCAAGTCATACCTTTTCCGGTTAATTCCTTCGGGAATTAACCCGCATAGAATCAGTATCACGCTTTTCCACACGGAGGTAGCGCAACCTAACATCGTCTCGTAGGGTGGTTGTTCAACTCCCGTTGAGGAGATGCCTCCGTTCAGCAAATTTCAACTTCAGGTCAGTTGAAGATGCGTTGCTGAGGCGTTTTATCTTTGCGTTCGCGCACAAACAAGTAAAGCGCTAGCCCTAAAGGTGCTGCAAATAGTGTGACCAACAAGTACCACGTGGTGCGAATGCCCCAGTACTTGGCATCCCTAAAAATCCACACACCTACAAATAAATCTAGCGCTAAATAGTGTGTCCAGCCCGTTACAAAGCCCCATTCATTCGTGAGGCCTACACGCAGGCCATTAAATGACAAATCCACGCCGCCGCCTTGGGTCATGCTGTACAGAAGACTGAGGGTATACACCGCGCCCAAGCCAATATAAATCCAGTAAGACATGACCATGCGCTCGGTAAAGCGCGCTTTTGGAAAAAACATCATGCTAAACCAAACGGGTAAGGGAACTAGATTGAGGAAGTTAAAGAGAGATTCTGCCATAATACCTTTTCCGGTTAATTCCTTACGGAATTAACCCACGTGGTTCCGAGTGTCAGCGAGACAACTCTTGTGTAGAAATAACTACCGATTCTGATGAGAACGATATAAATTCCGAAGGGATTTATAAAGTGGTTAGTCGGAATCGGTACAAGTTAGTCTAGCCTGCTAGCCTCACTTGGTGGGAACATCTGCCCGACCCAGTCAAGGGGTGCTGTGGGTAGCGTACCAAGTCGCATCTCCCAGTGTAAGTGCGGGCCAGTAGACATACCTGTTGAGCCAACTTGGCCAATGACCTGTCCGCGCGTAACTTGCTCACCAACACGAACGTCAAATGCTTCTAGGTGGGCGTAATGGCTGAACACGTTGGCACCGTGGTCAAGGGTGACGAGGCCGCCTCGTAAAGGCAAAACCTCGGCAGTGACGACAATACCGTCGTTGGTGGCAACAACGGGCGTCCCGCTAGCGGCGGCAATGTCGTGCCCGGTGTGGAAAGCTTCAGGGTGGTTGGGGCTGTAGCGGCGCAGGTCACCAAAGAGGCTAGTACCATCCCCCTCGAGCGGCATCATAAAGGGTTCTGTCCACAAAGGTGTTTGGGTGCTTCCAGACGCGGCCACAGCCTCAGCAATCACGGTGGTTTCGAGCATGCGATTGGTTTCGGTGGCGCGGGGGAGTAGGTCGTCAGGAATGTTGAGGGTCTCGAGCGGGCGCTCATCAGCTAAGACGGTGAGGCTGTGTTGATGCTGGCTGCGCCTGCCAAAGACATCTTCTAGTTCAATCGTAATATCGAAGTTGCCTGCTGGCGTGCCTAGCGGAATGCGCCCTAGGGCA